>NZ_JMKI01000027.1 GCF_000712295.1 Synergistes jonesii
CATGCARGCGCTACCGTCCTCATGCGGCAGCACTGCAAACCTGCGGTTATAGTCGCTGATAAAACCTTCCGCTATCATCTTATTAGCGTCAGCGATGTTTGTGATGGATGAAAACCTCAATTCGGCGATGAGCCTGTCCTGAAATGTATTCCAGAGCCTTTCTATACGTCCCTTGGCCTGAGGGCTGTGCGCCGTTATCTGCTTTATACCAAGCTCATACAGCGCCTTGCCAAAGTTTGACAGCGGCAGCTCCGTTCCGCTCAAAATCTCATCGTCGGTCAACTCCTTGGGCGAACGGAATATAGTATGGCGGTCGCTGTATATGGACAGAGGCAATCCATATGCAAGCATCCCTTGTTCCAGCGCCGCGGCATAGCCGCGCATACATTCAGTTTCAGTAAAGAACGCCCCTGTAACGACCCCTGTCGCATCGTCTATATATGCGTGCAAAGTTGCATATCCGTGTTCTTCACCAAACCACTTGTGTCTGCTTGCATCGGTCTGCCACATAATACCGGCGGTCGTCTTCCTTGGACACGGCCGGTGCTGTTTTGCTTTATGCTTCACTGCCTTCTTGCTCTTTATACCAGCTCCTTTAAGCACACGGAACACCGAAGAACGGCTCACAGACATTCCCTCCGCTTCGTTCAGGCGTTCAGTGAAATGAGAGAAATTATAGTCAAAATACTTCCCCTCAAACAGCTCGACAATCCTCGTTTTAACCTCATCTGAAAGAGCGTGCCTCGGCTTCCGTCCCGCGTTTCCATGCACCATCCCCCTTGCGCCGTTTCTGGCAAAGCTGGCTTTTAGCCTTATGATTTGTCTTATAGAAATACCAAGCTGTTCAGATGCCTCCCCATTAGTCACTAAGCCTGATGACGCGGCTCCTATAATCCTTACCCTTCTCGCTTCATCGTTTGTCATACTCATCATGATCTGCCTCATAGTGACATTATCTCAGAACGATTAGAGGCTGACATTATCTCAGAACAACAACAGACAAAAATTTTTGGGGTTGACATTTTCGAAGAGGCGCACTAAAATTCCCTGTATTAAGCGCATGGCGCATTTGATTTAAAGGAGGCATACGTTATGGCGACAGCCGATACGCTTTCATCACGCGATATTTACGCCAGATCGTTCTCCTTTACCGGCGCGGGTCCTCTTCAGGGGATCTGCGCGGAGAATGCATGATTCGTAAACGTTAGAATCCACGCGCCGCGTATATGCCGCTGAAGCAGGGTCCGCAGTTTAAGCGAGCCCTGCTTTTTTTGCGCCTGCGGCTTTTTATTAGGAAAATAAATTCCGGAAAGGAAATGGTACGAATGGGAAAGAAGTATTACCAAGAAGATATTGAATGTGCTCCGCGCGAAGAGATATCGAAGTGGCAGAGCGAAGGCCTCGTCAGAAGCGTCAGGAATGCCTACGAAAACTCCGAGTACTACCGCGGGAAGATGGAGGAGCGCGGCGTGAAGCCCTCCGACGTCAAAGGTGTCGAGGATATCCACAAGCTGCCCTTCGTATCGAAGGAGGATCTGCGCGAGGCTTATCCTTACGGGCTGCTCTGCCGTCCGCTCTCCGAGTGCGTGCGCATCCAGTCGACGAGCGGCACAACCGGCAGGCGCGTCATCGCCTTCTACACACAGCACGACATAGACGCATGGGAGGAGTGCTGCGCGCGCGCCATCGTCGCGGCGGGGGGGACGAGGGATGACGTCGTACAGGTATCCTACGGCTACGGGCTCTTCACCGGCGGCGCGGGGCTCAACGGCGGTTCGCACAAGCTCGGCTCGCTGACGCTGCCCATGTCCTCCGGCTCGACCGAACGTCAGATTCAGTTCATGCAGGACTTGGGAACGACGATTCTCTGCTGTACCCCGTCGTACGCCGCGTACCTCGGCGAGACGGTCTCTGAAAAAGGGCTCAAGGGGACGATCAAGCTTAAGGCCGGCATCTTCGGGGCGGAGGCCTGGAGCGAGGAGATGCGCCGCGACATCGAAGAGAAACTCGGCATCAAGGCCTACGACATATACGGCCTGACCGAGCTCGAAGGCCCCGGAGTCGGCTACGAGTGCGAAGAGCAACGCGGCATGCATATCTGCGAAGATCAATTCATCGCGGAGATCATCGACCCCAATACTGGCGAAACGATGCCGGACGGCGAGAAGGGGGAGCTGGTCTTCACGTCGCTCAACAAAGAGGCTTTCCCGATGATTCGCTATCGCACGCGCGACATCTGCGTGCTTTCGCATGAAAAATGTTCCTGTGGGCGCACCCACGTACGCATGGCGAAGCCGATGGGGCGCAGCGACGACATGCTCATCATCAAGGGCGTCAACGTCTTCCCGTCGCAGATCGAAACGGTGCTTATAAACAACGGCTACTCGCCGAACTACCAGCTTGTGGTCGACCGCGTCAACAACGCCGACACGCTCGATATCAACGTCGAAATGAATCAGGAGATGTTCAGCGACACGCTCAGCGAGATATCGGCGCGCGAAAGGGCGCTCGTGGGCGCGTTGAAGGGATTCTTAGGCATATACGCGAGGGTGCACCTCGTCTCGCCGAAAAGCATCGAGCGCAGCGAGGGCAAGGCAAAACGCGTCATAGACAAACGCAAATTATATTAAGCTATGGATTATAATACAAGGAGGAGAACACTATGAAGGGGGAAAAGACAATGGCAGTCAAACAAATTTCCGTCTTTATGGAAAACAGGCCGGGGACGCTGGCGGAGTTCGTAGAGCTTCTGCGCGGCCACGGAATCGATATGCGGGCCCTTTCTCTCGCGGAGGCGGCCGACTTCGGCGTCCTTCGCACGATAGTCAGCGACCCAGATAAGGCGCAGCGCGTGCTTGCCGAAGCCGGTTTCATCTCGGCGGTGACTCCGGTGCTCGCGGTAGCGGTATCCGACGAGCCGGGCGCTCTCTACCACATTCTCGAAACATTGAAAAACGCCGGCATAAACCTTGAGTACAGCTATGCGTTCACCACGCGCAAAAATCAGGGCGCGTACATGGTCTTCCGCGTCGCCGACGACTGCCTCCAGAAGACGGCCGAACTTCTTGAGGAAAACGGGATAGGGATGATAGCGCAGGAGGAAATTTACAGCCTGTAGCGCGAAGCTGATATTTAAAGAACGGCAGGATAGGGAGCCTCTCTAAATCCTGCCGTTTTGTTGTTTTCGGGCGTTAGCTATTTAATTTTTTGCAATCGAAAGCCCTTATAAAATATTGAAAAATACATGAGGCTATATTATAGTTTTACGGTATGTGAAGCAATACAAACTATAGGGGGAGAGATACTTCATGAAATGTAAGCGGACGGCATTCTTTCTTTTAACGCTCGTATCCGCGGCGGCGCGTTTGAAGAAGCGTACGACGACGGTGCGATAGTAGCCGTCAGCACGCCGGAATAGACGAGTTAAACGCTTTACTCAAAGTGCTCGGCGGAACGCCAGACTGAACGTCGGCGAGCGAGCCCTCCTTGATTAAAGGGGGAGCGCCGAAGGAGCGTATTTTGATAAAGGAAGCAATCAGCGTTTTCTTAGCGTACGAGAGGGCGCCGAATGAAAAAATAAATCTCAGGAAGGAGAACGCAGACGGTATTTCTGAATAAAGAGCCAAAAAAGCTTATTGTTTTGCGGCGATTTAAAATATACTATGCCGTCTGCGACCAAAGATAAAAAATGATTTATGATACTATATTGCAGGCCATTGGGAATACTCCGATGATTCGGCTGAATCACATCGCTGATGAGGACAGCGCTGTGATTTTGGTGAAATTCGAGGCTTTAAACGTAGGCGGCTCCATTAAGACGAGGACCGCCTACAATATGATCTGTCAAGCCGAGAAAGAGGGCCTGCTGAGCAAAGACTCCATCATTGTTGAACCCACCAGCGGAAATCAGGGCATCGGGCTTGCTCTGGTAGGCGCTGTCAAAGGCTATAAAACCATCATAATCATGCCGGATTCTGTAAGCGAAGAGCGCAGAAAATTGGTCCGCCACTACGGCGCCAAGGTAAAACTGGTGCACGATTCAGGCGATATCGGCTCTTGTATCGACGAATGCCTTCAGACCGCGCTGAGAATGGCGAAAGAAAATCCGCTGGTTTACGTTCCCCAACAATTTTCCAACCCCAATAATACGATGGCGCACGTCAATCACACGGCGTTGGAGATACTTGCGCAGGTGGACGGGCCGATTCACGGCTTTTGTTCCGGAATCGGGACCGGCGGTACGATCACCGGCATCGGCAAGACTTTGAAGGAAAAAAATCCCGACATGACGATTTGGGCGGTGGAACCGGAAAAAGCGGCGATTTTATCGGGAGGGCTGATCGGCACCCATATCCAGATGGGAATCGGAGACGGCATCATCCCTGAAATCCTGGATCGGCGGATTTATGACGACATCTGCATCACCACAGATGACGAGGCGCTTGAGATGGCGAAGAGGCTGGCCCGGGAGGAGGGTTTGATGTGCGGCATCTCCAGCGGCACAAACGTCGTCGCGGCCGTGAAGCTTGCAAAGAAGCTTGGAGCGGGAAAGACGGTCGTTACCGTGCTGCCAGATACCGCCGAACGCTACTTCTCGACGCCGCTGTTCGAAGAATAATTTCGACGGCTCACTGACGAAGGTAATCGCTACGGTATGCTGAATGGTCGATAATCCGGCTTTGAAAAAAGATTTGAAGGAGGATCGCATGATTGATTTAGAGAAATTAAAAACAATACTCACCGGGTATAAAGCATACTTTCCGAGCCATTGGGATGATGAAAAATATAAGTGGGAGGCCGTCAAGCATTTTCAGGAGCGCTGGGATATCGATGCCGAGAACTTTGGCGAGATGTTCAAGCAAGCTACGGATAAGACCTACAATCTGCTTTCATCAGGCTATACCTATCCCAGGGGAATGATCACAAATTTTGCCAAGGCCGACGGTGGAGCGGTTCGTGCAATGTTCCTGGCTCTGTTTGATGAGACCGTTGATTTGGCTGTAAGGGTTGACGCGTTCCAAGCCGCCGCGGAAGAACTTAGAGCGAAGTACGACGACGGAACGTGGCGTAACCATTATCAAAACACGAATGCGATCAGCACCTATTTATGGCTGCGCTATCCGGACAAATATTACATTTATAAGTATGAGCTTTTCAGGGCCGCCGCATCCGAGCTGTCCGCTAATTATATGCCGAAAAGAAATGGTTCTGTAGATAGTTTGATCGGCGGCTATCGGATGTATGACGAAATATGTGCCGTTGTTAAGGCTGATAATGCCATTCGGGGTATGATTAGGAGCGCTTTAACGCCGGCGTGCTATCCTGATCCGGAAATGAAAACGGCTACCATCGATGTGGGATTCTATTTGGCCCGCTTTTATCCGGAGGAAAGAAAGTCCGAGGAAGAGGGAAAAGAATGGTTTCCGAAGGACTACTCTCCAAATCTGAGCGTCGATGATTGGGTCGGCTTGCTTAAAGACGCCTCCGTCTTTACGTACAGCGCCCTTCAGATCGTAGCCCGTATGAAAGATTACGGCGGCCAGGCCACTTGCAAGCAGCTGTCGATTAAATATGGCGAGAGTCCGAACTTTTATAATGGGGTTTCTTCTGCTCTTGCACGCCGCATCGCAGAGAAGACTGCGTGCCCCGTTATGCCTATGGATACAGAAAACGCTAAGTGGTGGCCTATTCTTTACACTGGCAAGAACGCTGATAGAAGCGTTGAAGGTACCTATATATGGAGGCTGCGCAGCGAGCTTAGCGAGGCTTTGGATAAGGTCGACCTTAGTGGTGTGGCGCTGTATGCGGATACAAAGGAGAAAACCCACGGATATTGGTGGTTGACCGCTAATCCGAAGATCTGGAGCTTTGCCGATATTAAGGTCGGCGAGGAACAGAGCTATACCCTCTACAATGAAAACGGGAACAAGAGACGCGTCTTCCAAAACTTCCTTGATGCAAAGGCAGGCGATATCGTTATCGGGTACGAGGCCAATCCGGTGAAGAAGGTCGTCGCTATCGCCCGTATCACGCAAGAAAACGATGGGAAGGCCATTTACTTTGAGAAGACCGAGGGGCTGCCGACGCCTATAGAGTATGCGGCGCTTCGGGAATGCCCCGAGCTTGATAAAATGGAGTTTTTCGTCCAGCCGAACGGCAGCCTCTTCAAGCTGACAAAGGGTGAATATGGTTTTATCATAGATATCATCAGAGAAGAAAATCCTCTTAGGCAGTCGGATGGCGTTGTTCAAAAATACACAAAGGCCGATTTTTTGAATAAGGTTTATATGACCGAGGAGCGATACGACGTGCTTGAGGCATTGCTTCGCAGCAAGATGAACGTCATCCTGCAGGGCGCGCCAGGTGTGGGAAAGACGTTCACTGCGAAGAAATTAGCCTATGCCCTGATGGGCGAAGCGGATGATTCCAGAATCGAAATGGTGCAGTTCCATCAGAATTACTCTTATGAAGACTTTATCATAGGCTATCGTCCTGATGGCGCTGGCTTCAAACTGACGGAAGGTATTTTCTATCGCTTTTGCCAAACGGCGGCAAACCACCCGGAGAAGGAGTACTTCTTTATCATAGATGAGATAAACCGGGGAAACATGAGTAAAATTTTCGGCGAGCTCCTGATGCTGATTGAGAGGGATTATCGTGGAACGAAGACGACGCTGGCATATAGCGGGATGCCGTTCTCTGTTCCGGGCAATCTGTACATTATCGGCATGATGAATACAGCGGACCGGAGTTTGGCGATGATAGATTATGCACTTCGTAGGAGATTCAGCTTCTTTGAGATTGAGCCGGGCTTTAATTCGGAGGGATTTACAAATTATCAGAGCTCCCTTGCCAACGAGACCTTTAACGCTCTGATCGACCAGATCAAGCTGCTCAACAAAGAAATCACAGATGACAAGTCCCTTGGCCGCGGCTTCCAGATCGGTCACAGCTATTTCTGCGGCAGAGAAAATGAGGGCTGTTCTAACGAGTGGATGCGTTCCGTAGTGGAATTTGACATATTGCCTATGCTTGGCGAGTACTGGTTTGATGCACCTGCAAAGCTGCAGCGTTGGGAAAAGAATTTGCGCGGCCTGTTTGATGACTAAAGATAAGGGCATATTCATAAAAAACATATATTAATGCTTTCTTACGCTTTTCAGTCGTTGAAGCAATTAGACTATGAAGAGGTGTCCTCGGAGGCGTTTGAAATGGGCCAAGACCTCTTTGCGGCGATTCTTTCTAAGGGTATCGCGCGGCAGTTGAAACAGGGGCTACACCGTGAATATATAACGAGGAATGAGACTCTTCCCGTGATGCGGGGAAAACTGGATATGCCGGAAACGATGTGCAGCCGAGTCCGGCGTGAGCAGAAACTGGCCTGTGAATTTGATGAGCTTTTGGAAAACAATCTTCCCAATCAGATTCTGAAAACGACTATGCATTATCTGGTGCGGGATGATGGAGTGGAAGTTGATCGTAAGGCAGCGTTAAAAAAGATTTTGGTATTTTTCGACGGGATCGATCTATTGGCGCCGCCAGAAATACAGTGGAGCCGCCTGCATTATCAGCGAAACAATGCTAACTATGAAATGCTGATGAACATATGCTATTTCGTTTTAGACGGGATGTTGCAGACCACGGAAAAAGGCGGCTACAAGATGGCGGTTTTCTCGGATGAACATATGGAGCGTCTGTATGAAAAGTTTATTCTGGAATACTACCGTCAGCGCCATACTTATCTAACAGAGGTCAAGGCGGCTCAAGTGAAGTGGCACCTTGCCGGAGAGGATAGCGAGGCTATGCTTCGCTTCCTTCCGGTTATGCAGACGGATATCATGCTCCGGTTGAATGAAAAGATACTGATTATTGACGCCAAGTACTATGGACGGACGCTGCAGCGGCGTTTTGATAAGTATACGCTGCCTTCGGGAAACTTGTATCAGATTTTCACTTATGTGAAGAATCAGGATAAAGAGAACAGCGGAAATGTTGCCGGGATATTGCTTTATGCCAAAACAGAAGAAACTATCGCTCCGGATTGCATGTTTAATATGGGGGGCAATTGGATAGGCGCGAAAACGCTTGATCTGAATGCCGACTTCAAATTTATATCCTCGCAGCTGGATAAAATCGCGGAAGACTTCTTTAGCGTTAAGGCTGTATGAAGTGGTGGATGGAAAAAGCGCCGGACGATTAGATTAATCATCGCAGGCTTCGATATTCTGCCTGCAAGCCAGTTATACTCCATTGAAAGTCCGCGTGCGCAAAAAAACAGGCCCTTTGCCGGGCCTGCTTGCTGTTGGATCTGGTTGTCGAATCTTACTTCCTCCTGCGGATGAGCGCCGCGCCGCAGAGGGCGAGCGTCGCGGCTCCGAACGCTCCGGCGTTGCAGCCGCCGGATGAGCCGTCGCGCGGCTCGGAGTCGATGCGGTCTGAGTAATGAGTCGTGATGTTCTCGTTGCGGTCTATAGTGCCGACGTGGTTGCCGCCGTTGCTGGCGAACTTGCCGTCGTAGCGCGCCTTCCAGAGTTCGCCCGTCCAAAAGGGGAATTCGCTCGGATCGCTCTCCGCCGTGATCATACCCTCGGGCGGATACTTTTCTTTGTTTACCTGCCGTCTTGCCTCGGCCGTCTCTTCGTCGGTGTAGTTGATGCTGATGTCCTGCGCCGTCTTTTTGTCGCCGCTTACGACATAGTTGTTTATGATCTCGCAGTTTTTGAACGTCGCTTCGCCGACGGTTTTCATCACGTTGTCGGCGTGCGAGCCGTCGAACGCGTAGAGCCCCGCGCCGTCGGCCGTCGCTTCGTTGCCGCTGATCGTGCAGTTCTCGAGGGTCACGGTGCTCGCGACGTCTAAGATCATGCCACCGCCGCGGTTGCCCCTGTTGTTGACGACCCGGCAGCCGACCATCTTCGCCGCCGAACTATAGAAGAGGATGCCGCCGCCGTAGCCGAGGCTGTTGGCGGTGACGTCGTTGTCTTTGAATACGCAGTTCTCGAAGTAATTCTCTTTGCCGTTTTCCGAGTTGATGTAGGCGCCGCCGCCGCGTCCGCCCTTATGTCCGCTGACGGTGCAGTTGTACATCTTCACATTGCCGCCCCAGTCGCCGCCGCGCTTGGCGCCTTTGCCCGGGTCGACGTAGATGCCGCCGCCGCGCGAGCCGCTTCTGTTGTCGCGGATGTCGCAGCTCGTAAGGATCGCGCTGCCTTTGAGGTAAAGGCCGCCGGAGCGGTCCTTGCCTACGTTCTCGGCGATCGTGCAGTTGTCGAACGTGACGGTCGCCTTCGGCTCTATAAAAAGAGCGGCGCCTCCCTGCTCCGTGTGCACGCCGGCCACTGTTCCGTTCTTGACGATTTTACAGCCCTCGAACGCGACCCGGCTGCCCTCGCCGATGAACGCGCCGCCGCCGGAAGCCGTCTGCGCACCGCCGCCTTCGGTTATCGTGAGGTCTTTTAGCGTGACCTTCGCGCCGTCGGCGGTGACGCCGCTTATGTAGAAGCAGCGGACCTCTCCCGCGCCCGATACCGTGTGCCCGGCGCCTTCGATCGTGATCGGTTTGCTGATGACTATGCCCTCTACGCCGGCTGCGCCGTCGGCCGCCGGGTCGTAGCTGTAGTCGTCGGCGAGCGCGACCGTCGCGCCGTTGCCCGCCGCGTCGATCACTCCCTGAAGGTCGCTGAAATTACCAGCTTCAGCGGCCGCGCCGCCGAACAGGAGCAGTGCCGCGCACAAAATACCCACATACCTTGCTGCCGTCCGTTTCAATTTGAAGCCCCCCTAATTATTTTGTTGTTGCAACTTTGTACCAACTTACTGATTATCGTATACCGAGGGCTTCTCTGTCTATTTTTTGGTCAGTTGAATTTATTTTTGCCACTTTGTTTCATTTATATTTTTTGAGAGATCGACCGTGATTTGTATTAAAAACATATAATGAGTTTTTTGCTTCGATTCCCTCGCCTCCGTCCGGCTACGCCTCGGGCTCAGAGCGAGCGCAGGATTTTTTCCACCTCTTTATTTTCTTCGGGAAGTCCTATCGAAAGGCGCACTGCAGGCATGCCTCGGCACGTCATGAAGCGCGCGGCTATCCCTTTTTCTTCGAGCGCCGTTCTGAGCGCGTCTCCCTTTTCTCCCGGGAACATTAGGATGAAGTTAGCGCGCGACGGCACGAAGCGTATGCCGCGCTCTTTAAGGACGGCGCTTAGCTTTTCGCGCTCTTCCGCCGTCCTCGTCCGCGTTTCGCTCAGGAAGGCTTCTTCGTCGAGAGCCGCCGACGCGCCGGCTTCGGCCGCCGCCGTTACGCAGTAGGGCTCGCGCACGCGATAGAGGCAGTCTATCAGCATCGGATGCGCCGCTCCCCAGCCGACGCGCAGCCCCGCAAGGGCGAATATTTTTGAGAAGGTGCGGCATATCATCAGATTTGGAAAATCTTTGAGCAGAGAGAAGGGCTCGGCGTCGTCGGCGCCGCTGAATTCCGCATAGGCCTGGTCGAGTATCACGATGACGTGCCTCGGGATTTTTCCAAGCATCGCGCGGATGCCGGCCGTTTCGGCGAGCGTGCCGGTAGGGTTGTTCGGGTTGCAGAAGAAGAGCATTTTCGTCGCCGGCGTTACCGCTTCGGCGAATTTCGCCGGTTCCTGCTCAAACGCGGCGGAGAGCGGGACCTTTACGACCTTCGCGCCGGCTATCGCGGCGTTCGAAGCGTAAACGCCGAAGGTACATTCGCCGCAGACTACTTCGTCGCCTTTATCGAGGAATGCGCGCGAGAGCATCGTAAACATGCCGTCAAGGCCGTTCGACGTGATGATCTGCTCCGGCGCGAGTCCGAAGCGCGCGGCGAGCTTTTTGCGCAGCGCCGTGTTCCTGCTGTCGGGGTAGCGGTTGCCCTTTTCGAGAGCGGCGCGCATCGCTTCGAGCGCGCCTTTAGGCACTCCGGCGTTGTTTTCGTTCGCCGAGAGTATTATCTTCGGCTCCGAGATCGGCGCGGCGTCGTAGGGCGCTACATTCCTGACGGAAGGGCGCGTCAGTTTTTCAAAATATTCTTTTAAATCTTCCGGCATAAAAATTTTCCTCCCTTGTTTTTAATCGAAGGAGTCGGAGAGAGCGTCCGCCACCGCCTCTTCTGTCGTGTCGTATCTGAATTCCGCTTCGGGCAGCATGGTGCCTATTGCGGCGAAGCGCCCCCTTCCGAAGGCCTCCGCCGCCTGCATGTCGCTCGCCGTGTCGCCGAAGAATACGGGCGACGACGCGCCGAGGCGGCGGCAGAGTATTTCAAGCCCCAGCGGCGACGGCTTCGTTATGCCGCTGTCCGATTTGATCACGAGCTCGTCGGGGAAGTCCTCCCAGCCGAGGCTCTCCTTCGCGAGCTCCCATTCGAGCGTGTCGCGGCCGGAGTATATCGCAGCTGGCGCGCCAAGCTCGCGCCAATGCCTATTCAGCATCGGCGTTTCGAGCAGGTGCAGCCCCTTCCCCTTCGTCCCGTAAAGCTCCGAGCATAATTTTCGGATTTCGCGGCGCGGCGCGGCCTCTCCATATTTGATCGCCACCCATTCGCCTAGGGGGTCTTTATAATCCGCGATCTCGGCGGCTAGCTTCCAGGCGCGCGGCAGAGCGCGCGAGAGCAGCTTTTCTCCGCTCGCCGCGGCGACGCAGAGGAGCGTCCAGGCGATGTCGTAGTCGTCGTTGAAGGCGCCGTGACGCTTCAGCACGCGCTCCATGTCGGCGTCGTATCCGCCGCAGTCCGCCGCGCCTCCGCAATATTTTTCCCAGCCCTTCATGACGGCCCGCTTTATCACCTCGGGAAACGATTCCCGCACGTCGAGCAGTACGCCGTCGACGTCGAATATCAAAGCGTCGGCTTTGAAATTTCCCTTCATCTTCATCTCCCCGTTCCATTCGCGGCTCTTTTCCGCGGCTTGCCGCGCCTTAAAATGTCATAAATACTTCTCCGCGCCGTTTGCAAAAACCGCATTAAGATGATATTATATATCGCACGTAAAAAAATATCAAGCTATCTATTTAGCTAAGTAAAATAATAGCATGGCTGAAGAAAGGATGACGCGTATGATAAGAAATCCGAAAGGCTGCGACAATATCGGCGGGGCGCTCGCCGCGAACATGGAAGAGTGCAGAGGCGCGCTGATGCATTTATTTTCCCTTTACGGATATCATCCCTTCAGCCCGGCGGAATTCCAGCTGATAGAGGACGTTTGGGGCAAGCTCTCGACGGCGCGCGCCCGCAGGCTCATCCCGGTGATGTCGCCGCTCGGCGAGCCGTGCGTGCTTCGCGGCGACCTTACGCTTTCCGCCGTAGCGTATCTCGCGGGGCACCACACTCAAAGCGAATGGCCTCTGCGCCTATCTTATGCGGACAGAGTCTATTCCGTGCCGGCGCCGCCGAAGAGCAACCTCGAGGAGAGCCAGGTCGGAGTGGAGCTGATAGGCTGCGACGACGAGGGCGCTGATGCGGAGGCCGCGGCGCTGCTTTTCCGCGCGCTCGACCTGCTCGGCATCGAAAATTCCGCGGTCGTGCTCGGCGACGTCTCGTTTTTGTCGTACCTCTTCTCGCCGCTGCCGCAGGCTCTTTCTTCCGAACTTGCCGACGCGCTGAGCGAAAGGGCCTATACGAGGTACAGCGCGCTGCTCGGCTCGGCGCCGCTCTCAGGCGAGAGGCTGCGGCTGTTGAAGCGCATCCCCCTTCTCAAAGGAAATGCGGCCGTGATAGGCGAGGCGATGGCCCTGCTGGACGATCCCGGGATACTGATGCCGCTCAGGCGGCTCTGCGGCGAGCTCTGCTCTCTCGGCTACGAAAGGCGGCTGCGCGTCGACCTTTCCTTCGTGCGCGACCTCGGCTACTACAGCGGCCCGATCTATAACGCCTATTCCGCGGACGGCGCGCTGCTCGGCGGCGGCGGACGCTACGACGGGCTGCTCGCGGCGGAGGGCATCGGGGGGCAGGCGGTCGGCTTCGGGCTCAACCTTAAGGAGCTCGCGTCGCACTGCGCCGCGCAGCAGCGCGCGCCCCTCGTGACTCTCTGGTGCGGCGGCTGCAAGTCTTCCGACGCGCTGCGCTATGCGGACGCGCTTTCCAAGAAGGACGTTTTGTTCGAGCTCTCGTGGACGAGGGACGCGGAGGCGTCGCGCGCCGGCGCGAAGCGGCGCGGCTCCCGCTGGTGGGCGGATCTCGGCGCTAAGAGCGCTCTTATGCTCGCGCGCGATCGCGCGGCGTCGCTCAAAGATTTTGAAGAGGAGGCGCTCTCATGCTGACCTTAGCGCTTCCCACCGGGCGCTCGTTCGGCGAATGCGTGAAGATACTCGAGTGTTCGGGGCTTCCCGTCTCCGGGCTGAAAGACGCGGGGCGCAGCCTCGTTATAGAGGAAGGCGCGTTCCGTTACATCCTGTCTAAGCCCTCCGACGTCCCGGCGATGGTCTATTATGGAGCGGCCGACCTCGCCCTCGCGGGCAACGACGTGATAGAGGAGGCGGGCATAGCGCTCGCCGAGCTGCTCGACACTGGGCTCGGCCGCTGCCGCATGGCCGTCGCCGGGCCGTCGGAGATCGCCGAGAAATTCCGCGGCGGCGCGCAGCGCCTGATGGGGCTGAAGGTCGCGACGAAATACGCGCGCCTCGCCGAGAGGACCTTCGCCGGCTGGGGAGTCCAGATAAAGCTGCTGAAGCTGAACGGCTCCGTCGAGCTCGCTCCCGCGCTCGGCCTCGCGGACTGCATATTCGACGTCGTACAGACGGGAAAGACGCTCGAAGCGAACGGCCTTTCCGTTATAAAAGAAACCTTGCCGGTGTCGCTGCGCCTCGTCGCGGGCGTTTCGTCGATCCAGCTGCGCTGGAACTCGATATTCGGCGTCGTCGGCGCTGTAAATTCGGCTGTGGAGGCGAAAAAATGGAAGCAAGGATAGTAAGGCGCACAAAAGAGACAAGCATAGAACTGATTTTGAACGATGAATTCAGCGGAAGGAAAATATATATAAACTGCGGCTTTTTGGCGCATATGATCGACCTGCTCTGCCATCGCGCCTCTTTAGGCGTAGAGCTGACGGCGCACGGCGACATAGAGGTAGACTCGCACCACCTGACCGAGGACGTCGGGATGGTGATGGGGCAGGCGCTGCGCAGAATCGCCGCGGAACGCCCGATACGCCGCTACGCGTCGGCGCTGCTGCCGATGGACGGCTCCTTAGCGCGGATCGCGCTCGACTTCAGCGGGCGCGGCGGCCTCTGGTGGCGCGGCGAATTCCCGTCGCAGAAGTGCGGCGACTTCGACACGGAGCTCGTCCCAGAATTCTTCGCCGGCTTTGCGCGCGAAGCGGGGCTGACGCTGCACATCGCGCTGCTTGAGACGGACAACTCGCATCACGCGGCGGAGGCCGTATTCAAAGGCGTCGGGCTCGCGCTGAAAGAGGCGCTTGCGCCCTCTGAAAGCGCGCCGAGCACGAAGGGCGTCTGGCTGTGATAGTCTTTCCCGCTGTAGACCTCTACGGGGGCAGGGTAGTGCGCCTCCTGCGGGGCGACTATTCGAAGATGCGCGGATACGCCGTCGACCCCGTGGAGGCGGCGAAGGGCTTCCGTGACGCCGGCTGTTTACAGATTCATATAGTCGACCTCGAAGGGGCGAAAGCGGGAGAGCCGAAGCATCTGGACGCGCTCGAAAAAATCGCCGCGCTCGGCCTCTTCGTGCAATACGGCGGCGGGCTGCGCAGCGCCGACGCGGTCGCGCGCGCGCTGAATTCCGGCGCGGCGCGCGTGATGGCCGGCAGCCTCATATTTAAAGATATGAGGCGCGCGCCGGAGCTGGCTGCGCGCTTCGGCGGCAAAATAATGGCCGCCGTGGATGTAAAAGAAGGAAAAGCCGCTTACGCCGGCTGGCTGAAAAAGAGCGCGCTGAGCGCGCGCGAGGCGGTGGAGCGCCTTTCCTCCGCGGGCTTTTCGTCGTTCCTGATAACGCAGACCGAGCGCGACGGAACGATGGGCGGCACGGACGCCGATTTTTACCTTCCCTTTACTGTTAAGGGCAGGTATATCGCGGCGGCTGGCGGCGTGACGGACGAACGCGATATCGCGGCGCTCGCGCGCGCCGGCGTCGACGCGGCGGTAATAGGAAAAAGCCTTTACGAAGGCGGAATCACGCTGAAAGCCGCTCTTGCCGCGGCAAAAAGCGCTTAGAAAGAGGAAAAAGATAAATGATGAAACTTGACCTTGCCAAAATAAAATTCGACGACGCAGGGCTCGTCCCCGTCGTCGTACAGGACGCTCTGACGGCGGAGGTGCTGATGACGGCGTGGGCTGACGCCGCGGCGCTCAGGCTCACGGAAGAGCGCGGCGAGCTCGTCTTCTGGAGCCGTTCGCGCTCTTGCCTCTGGCACAAGGGCGAGACGAGCGGCAACAAAATGCGGCTGCGCGAGATGAGGATAGACTGCGACGGCGACACGCTGCTCGCGCTCGTCGATCCGGCCGGCCCCGCGTGCCACACCGGCCGTCGCAGCTGTTTCCACAGGACGCTCTTCGGCGAGGGGGGCGCCGGCGAGCCGACCTTCCTCGGCAGGCTTTTCCGCTATCTGAGCGTCAGGAAGAACGACAGCCCAGACGAAAGCTATACCGCGCGGCTGCTCTCCTCGGGCCTTTCGCGCGTCGCGCAGAAGGTCGGCGAAGAGGGCGTCGAGACGGCGCTGGCCTGCGCTACGCGCGACAAAGACGGCTTCCGCCGCGAAGCGGCCGACTTACTCTATCATCTGCTCGTCGCCTGCATAGCTTCCGGCGTCTCCCTCTCCGACGTATTGAGCGAGCTCGCGTCGCGCCACAAGGAAAAGAAAAAATGATCGGCGTGATAGATTACGGCGCGGGAAACCTCCGCAGCGTCGAAAACGCGCTTTCGGCGCTCGGCGCGGAGTGCGAAACGGCGGCCTCCGCCCGCGATATAGAAAGGGCGGACGCGCTGATACTTCCCGGCGTAGGGGAGTTCGGCAGCGCCGTTAAGGAGCTCTCTCGGCGCGCCCTCTGCGGCGCGATAAAGGGCGCCGCGGCGGACGGCGTGCCGCTGCTCGGCATCTGCCTTGGAATGCAGCTGCTCTTCGGCGCGAGCGAGGAAGCGCCTGAGGCGCGCGGACTCGGCATACTCGCAGGGCGTTCGCTGCGTTTCCCGGACGGCCCGGGGCTGAAAGTCCCGCACACCGGCTGGAACTCGATAACGCCGCTTAAAGAATCGGCGCTTTTGAGCGGAGTGCGCGCCGGTAGCTGCATGTACTTCGTCCATTCCTTCTTCGTCCGCTGCGACGAACGGGCGGACGCCGCGGCGGAAGCGTTCTACGGAAGCCGCTTCGACGCCGCGGTCGAGCGCGGGAACGTCTTCGGCTGTCAGTTCCACCCGGAAAAGAGCGGAAGCGCCGGCCTTTCGATATTAAAAAATTTCATAAAAATTTCAGGAGGAAAATAAAATGTTTGCCAAGAGAATAATACCGTGCCTGGATATTAAAGAGGGACGCGTCGTGAAGGGCGTCAACTTCGTAAAGCTGCGCGACGCCGGCGACCCCGTCGAATGTGCCGCGGCCTACGAAAAGGCGGGGGCCGACGAGATCGTCTTTCTCGACATCGCCGCGACGAGCGACGGAAGGAAGACGGTCTCCGATCTGGTGCGCCGCGTCGCCGAGAAGGTCTTCATACCGATCACGGTCGGCGGCGGCATAAGAAGCGCGGAGGACATACGCGAAATACTGCGCGCCGGAGCCGACAAGGTCTCGCTGAACACGGCGGCGGTGAAAAATCCGGCGCTGATAAGTGAAGCGGCGGAAAAATTCGGCCGACAGTGCGTCGTCGTCGCGATAGACGCGAAAAAGCGCGGCGACAGCTACTGGGAGGTAGTTACCTCGGGAGGCCGCGTGCCGGAGCACATCGACGCCTTCGGCTGGGCCGTGAAGGCCGAAGAGCTCGGAGCCGGCGAAATACTTCTGACGAGCATGGACCGCGACGGTACGAAGGCCGGCTACGACCTCGAACTGACAGAGCTCATTTCATCGTCGGTAAAAATCCCCGTCATCGCCTCCGGCGGCGCCGGAGCGCCGGAAGACTTCTACGACGCGCTGACGAAGGGCAAGGCCGACGCGGCGCTTGCGGCCTCGCTCTTCCACTTCAACGAGGTACCCATCCCGGAGCTTAAGGAATATCTATCGCTGAAGGGCGTGCCCGTGAGGAAGTGAGCGCCGCCAGACGCGCCTTAAGCGCGCGAGGGAATTGCGCCCGTATGAAACAGGCGGCGGAGCAGAGCGGATACATTTCGCGCAACTCCGCCGCTTTAATTTTATTCACATATAATCGAGTTAAAATTTAAGGGGTATATTTCAAATGCGTACAGCTTTGTTTTTGAAGGTCAATGAGCGTACTCGCGCTTTGCCGTTTTGATAATGCGCCCCTTTTTCGCGTTTTATTTATAGATATACGAGTTCCGCCGGTGAAAATGTTATAATATGACAATGTACGGCACGAAAGCCGAGGTTTTTGCCGACGTGCCGCCCGCCCGGAAGCGTGAGCCGCCGCAGGGGTACGGGGAATCGTCGATTCTGGGAGGTAGGGATTTGCTCGCAAAGTACGCGCAGGAAATATCTGAGTATCTGAGCTCCATGATGGGGCGAAGCATAATCATCACCGACATCAACGGCATAATCATCGGCGCTCCAGCAAAGGAGAGGATCGGGGAATTCCACCCGCCGTCCATCCCGTGCATAAAATATAAAAAAATGAGCTTCGACGACGCCGAAGGCGCGAAGAAGCTCGGAGTCTGGTACCCGGGCTCGACGGTGCCGCTCTTTTACAACGGTCGCGTGATAGGCACGGCTGCGATCGCCGGGGAGCCGGAGGTCGTGCTGCAGTTCACGATGCTCGTCAAGAATCAGATCGAAAGCATGTTGCGCGAGAAGATATATTCGCCGGGCGCCGGCTCGCCGCAGAAAAAGATAAACGAGCTCGTGCACGACATCGCGTCCTTCGACCCCGCGAGCGGCGACCACGCGTCGCTTACGCTGAAGGGCGCGCATATCGGCGTCGACCTCGACAGGCCGCGAGGCGCGATAGCGGTCTTCTTTTCCAACTTCTGCGGGCTCGGCGGCCTTGAAAACAATCCGGTAAAGATCACTTACGAAAATTACAGCGACCCGATAGAGGCCGAAATAGATTACTCGGCGATGCACGGGCGCGTGATAGTCCTGTTGCGCGAAATATTCCAGGACCCGCAGGCGATAATCGCGAGCGTCGCGCGCGACCGCTTCGCCGTGATATGCCCGAGGGAGACCGACGATAAAAAGTCTCCAGACGAAGAGATAGAGGCGCTCTGCGACTCCGCAGACAAAATTTACAGCAAGCTTAAGAGCGCGTCGCTTGAAACGATCGTCGGCGTCGGCTTCCCGGCGCGCAATCTCTTCGAACTGCCCGCCGCCTATAAAAACGCGTGGGAGGTCGCCGGCATCGCGGAGAAGCTTTCGATGCCGCCCGGTGCGTACAGCTTCAACAGGTTGCTCTTAGAGGGCATCCTGTCGTCGGTTAAGCAGAACGTGGCGCTGCGCTATATCGACAAGAAGCTCTCCGACGCTGAAAGTGAGAGCGACGCGCAGATGCTGATAGAGACCTTCAAGGCCTACTGCGAATCGTTCTTCAGCAAACAGAGGGCCGCCGAGAGGCTTCACCTTCACAGGAACACGCTCTCTTACCGCCTCGCGAAGCTCGAGGAGTACCTCGGCATCTCTATGGAGGACTTCAAGCAGGTCATGGCGTTTTATCTCGCCCTCGGGATACGCGATCTGCATAAGAAAGGATGCGCGCGCTAAAGCGTTCTTCGGTAAAAAACAATATAAGCAAAAAGCGGCGGAGGCGGGCTTGTTCCCGTCTCCGCCGCTTTCCTCCCGTCGGGCTTGAGGAAGGGGCTATTTCGTGCTGTCCGTGATCTTCTTCATTTCCGTCTTGAACTCGGCCATCAGATCCTTGCCCTTCGTTTCGTCGAGCTTGCCCCACGTCGAAGCGAAGGCGTCCATAATAGGTTTGAGTTCTTTAGGCGTGTACATGTGGACCTTTATGCCCTTCTTGCGCATAAGGTCTAAGTACTTCATGTCGTTCGCTTCGGCCGTCTTGATGGAGTTGGCCGCCATCTTGGCGGCCGCGGCCTGCAGTATCTTTTTGTCGGCGGCCGAGAGCTTCTCCCATAGCTTGCCGCTGATCATTATGCCGAGGCATTCAGTGTTCTTGTTATAGTTGTACCAGTGTTTGAGGACGTCGCCGAGCGCCGTGTAGGCCGCGACGATAGAGTAGCCGGTGTCGCCGTCGCATACGCCCGTCTGGATCGACTGATAAACGTCGGCGAAGGGGATGGAGATCGTGCGGAAGTGCGCGCCCTCGAGCGCCGTCTTGAAGACGTCCATGTTCGGTATGCGGAGCAGGACTCCCTTGTCGATCTTCGGGTTAAGCGGCTCCCTCAGTTCTTTCGTGGTGCCCATTCCGACCATGCCCTCAAGGTACATTCCGAGCAGCTTGACGCCGAGCTCTTTGTTGAACTCGTCCATCTTTTTGAAGAACCACCCGTTCGGGTCGTAGACCTTCGCGACCTGCTTATAGCTGCTTGTGTAGCCCTGTACGTATATGAGGTCCATTCTGTTGTCGAACTGGCTCGGGAAGGAGATGGCGGCCATTTCTATCGTACCGCGGATGAGCTCCTCGTAAACGAGCGAATAGTCGCCGAGCTGATTTGCCGGATAGACCTTGACCTGGATGCGTCCCTGCGTCTTTTCTCCGACCTCTTTGGCGAAGCCGTTCATAGCGATCGTCGCGTGGTGGTCGGGCGGGTTCTGCCCCGCGAATTTGACGATGAGCGGTGCCGCCTGCGCCCCCTGCGCGAGCAGCGCGGCGGAGATTACTGCCGCCGACAGCGATGTGAGGTGCTTGATGACGCCTTTTTGAAGCATAAGAATCTCTCCCTTTTTTATTTATGGCGTTGCAAAAATTATCTGCTTTCTTTTCTTGCCTCGGCCGCCCTTGTAGGAAGACGCGACAGGTCTGATACCACCGCGATGCCCATCTCTTCGAGCCTGTCGCTGACGTCTACCGGCGTCGTGCCCTCTTCGGTGTTCTGGTTGAGCACGCCGCCCATGCAGACCGGGACCTTGTAGTCCTCCTCCTCCATCTCGTCAAGGAGGTTTCTCGAATATTCGAGGGCCATTCCGTTGTGCGTGCTTACGAAGATCATCTCCGCGCCGCACTTTGCGGCTTCAGATACGACCTCGTCGGGGTTGCGTTCGGCGCCGATGTTCACGACGTCCGCGCCGGCCGCGCCGAGGAGGCGGCTTATCAAAAGCAGGCCGTGCTCATGCACGTCAGTCGAGGCGGCGAGGACCTTTATCCCGGAGAGCTTTGCGCGCGTCTCCGCGCTCTCGTAGCTCGGACGCCATAGCTCCACCTGTTCGAGCGTCCTCGTGAATATGTCGTTGGGAATTGGCGCGTCCTCCGTCGTTTTGCGTCCCGCGCCGGGGTTGAGCTCCTCTTCGAAGGCGCGCGGGCCGATCTTTTTCAGGACGTAAAGCATCTGTACCGCGTCCCTCGTGTCCACGCCGCAGTCGGCGAAGAAGGCGAGCGCGTTGGCGTATATCCTCTTTCCCTTTGTGCAGACGGACCTCGCGAAGTTTTTGCTGGCGGTGAAATCGAAGTGCGGATGCATTCGGCGCGCGATCTTTTCCATGTCGTGGGCCCACTGCTGAATTTCGCATATCTCGTCGAGCGACGGCGCGCGCAGCGCCTCGGTGAAAGGCACTGGCATCAGCCCGTGTCCCGTCGGGCATTCGATTTGCGCCATGATGTCCCAGAGCAGGTATTCCGTCGCCAGCTTGCGGTTCTCCTCCGGTTCCGTGCTTGCCGAGATCGTGTCGCCGTAGAACATCGAGCCGACGCAGTCGTGCCCGTGTATCTCGTCGAGCGCGAAGACCCAGCCGGTGCGCTTGATCGGATCCGACACAAGGCCCCCGACGCAGTGCGCGAGCTTCGCGCCGAGCAGCTCTTCGACGATATATTTTTCGAGATAAGCCCACGCCGCGCCTGTCGCGCAGTCGAGGAAGAGCGCGCCGAAGCCGTCGTCGAGGTAAGAGTGCATCAGCGTCCCCCTGTCGCGCAGTACGCCCATTATGCCGATGGCTTTGACGGTCTCTATCGTTGTGATGTCTGCGCGCTTCCACATCGGCGCCTCGTGCGCGAAGAACTGCGAGAGGTTGCCGACCGTCGTTACCCCGGCGCGCAGTGCGGCGACCGCGTTAGTCGTCGACGCTGGGAAGCCGATTATGAAGTCGCCCATATGAGGCTGTATGGGGGCCGCCCGCCCCACGCCGCGCCAGTCCTCTTCCGTTTCGAGGTACGGCCCGCTCTCCTGCGGCGCAGATTTTCTCATCTCCGGCGGCAGGGACATCCTGCGGTCGAGGCAGATGCCGGCGCGGTCGACCCTGAAGCCGTTCGCTTCGGCGTAGTCGTAGAGCCCGCCGAGCGCCGCCTCGGTCTCCTTCCACGTGTTCATGCCTATATGCGCGTGATACATGATGCGCCCCTCTTTTATGCAGCGGCGCTTATATTCCAGCTCCGACGAGACGTCGAATTTTTCCATGAATTTTGTGCGGCCTATCGTGACCTCGGAGGCTATCCTGCGCGATTCCTCCAGAACAGCGGCGGCTTTGGGAAGCTGCGCTTCTTTAAGTATTTCTGAAATCCGTTCTTTCAGCGCCGTTATCATAACGATGCCCCCTAATATTACCTTTCGTCCTTTACGATAAAACTCTATCCTAAAAGATTACGGCGGTCACTGTAAATTTTTGAAAAAACTTGAACGTTCGCGGATTTGAATATGTGCAAAATATACAATCAAACGAATTCTTTGAAGAATTTAAATAAATTATTAAACATATTATTGTGCGTTATGCATAAACGCGCGCCCGCCGAGCCTCGCCGAAGCGAGGCGCCGAGGGACTTTCTCCCTTCCGATGCACTCGTACTCCTCGCTTATCTCGACGGAAACGCCTTCGAAGCCCATCTGCGCGGCGCTCTTCGTCAGATACGCGGCGAGCGCGGCGCGCGAGCGGGCCAAAACGTCTTCGAATACCTCGCCCTTTATCTGCCCTTCGGGGAGGAAGGCGTAGAATTCGCCGTCGAAGAAGCTGTGCTGCAGCGAAACGCTGCACGAAAGAGATAGAGAGCTCGACGCCGCTCCGACCGCGCTCGCTATTTCGGCAAGCTCAGGCACCGTGCAGCCTGCGGCTTTAGCGTAGGCCGGCGCCGGAGCGCCGACGCATACGCGCCTTGCCGTTCCGAGCCGCGCGAATTCGTCCGACAGCCTTTTTGAGACCTCGCGGCGGACCGCGCGTGCGAAATCGGCGCCGGAGAGACCTATGCGCTTTCCCAGCCCGACAGACGCGGAAAGGCTTTTCTCGCTGCCGCCGAGGCCCGCCGCGCCGAGCGCCGCCAACGCGTCGGTCGGGGTGTAGGCGCAATCTTCGCCGGCCGCCGCGCGGCAGCAGGGGACGACCCTTTCGGGGCCTATTTCGAGCGCGCCTTCCTTCGTCACGCAGACTCTGCTGTCTCCTCCGAGCGCGACCGAGCGGATCTCGAGCGACGGTATCATAGTTCTGTACGCGCCTATCTCGGCGCCGCCCTCCGAGAACAGCGCTTTCCCGCCGCGTACCTCGCCTATGTCGGTGGAGGTGCCTCCCATGTCGGCGATCAGCGCGTCTCCCTCTTTAACTCCGGCGAGCAGCATCGCGCCCCTCATGCCAGCCGCCGGACCGGAAAAGAGCGTTTCGAGAGGGAAGCGCGAGCACCAGCTGCCGCATACGAGCGAGCTGTCGCTGCGCACGAACATCACCGGACAGCTGAGCCCGTGCGAGGCGGCACAGAGCTCCACGCCGCCGATAAGCCTGAGCGTGAGGTCTATCAGAGAAGAGTTCAGATATGCCGATAGCGTACGCTTGACGGAGTTGAGCTTCGAGCGCGCCATTTCGTGCCCGCAGGTGATTCCGGCGCAGCCCGCCCTGCTGATGATCGCGGCGGCTTCGACCTCGTGCGCCGGGTTGCGCGGCGAGTAAAGAGAGGATACCGCGAAAAATTCTCCCGCATGCTCCTTCGCGAATCTTGCGACGGCGTTTCTGTCGAGCGGGGTGCGCTCCTCGCCCCAGGAGGTGTGCCCGCCGCTCACGGAAATGAAGGCCGAAGGCGAGGCGACGGAAAGGATTTCATTTTTTATATGCGGGAAGTCGTCGTAGCCTATGAGGACGAGGGCGACCGGCGAGCCCTTGCCTTCGAGTATCGCGTTTGTCGCAAGGGTGGTCGAGATGTTCAGAGAAATTATCTCCCGCGGAGATGCGCTGCGTATGAATTTCCCGATCACCGCTTCGATGGAGCTTTTATAGTCCAAATGGTTCGTCGGCGCCTTTGTGAAAGCCGCTATTTCGCGTTTCCTCGTATCGTAGAGGACCCCGTCCGTGTTCGTCCCTCCGACGTCGATGCCTATAGTCAGCCTCTTCCGCGAATCTTCGCACATTGCCGCCACCGTCCCGCGATGATATTTTATTTTTGCCGCTATCCTAAATAAAATCCCGCAAATTGTCATTATCGGAGGGCACAAGCTGAACGCGGCGCGTCGCCGCTTCGTTGTGCAAAACGCCAGCGGCGCGTAAAAAGCGCCTGACGAAGAGAGGCTTCGCCGAAGGGCTCGGCGGGCGGCGCTCCCCTGCGAATTGCGGGCGAGCCGCCTAAAAATAAAAAGGGGCGCGCTGCGGCGAGAAATCGCCTCTGCGGCCCACTGCCGTTTAAAATTTTATATAGTCATTCAACTTGTATGCGATAACGTAGGACGGAAATGAGCGCCTCGTTTATTTTTTATGTTTTTGTCACGCGGATTTGCTCAAGAGCAACGCCCTTCGCACTTTTTTTTCGTGAGCGGCGTCAGCCGCGAACAAATCCGTGTGATTTACTTCCGTCAAGCATGTATTTTACAGCGCGTTCTCCTAGGCCTTTAGAATATACTGTCATGAGTTTCGGATACGCCTTATCCTTACTCTTGTATAGTTGACGTAGTTATAATATCGCTATTTATCCATCCAGCGCCCTTTATTCTTCACGAAGAGATGGCGCAGGGCCTGCGCGACGGGGCCGGGGCGTCCGTTTCCTATCTTTACCGCTCCGATGCGTACGACGGGAAGTACTTCCTTCACGCTGCCGGTGATGAACGCCTCGTCGGCTTCGGCGAGCTCGCTTTCGCGCGGGCAGCGCTCTTCGACCTTGAAGCCGTTCTCCGCGGCGAGAGTCAGGATGATGTCGCGCGTTACTCCCTTCAGGACCTTGCCCACCGGGGCCGTGACGATCTTTCCCTCCTTGCAGATGAAGAAGTTGCTGCTCATCGACTCAGTAACTTCGCCCTCCGGCGTGATGTAGAGCGATTCGAACTTAGCGTCTTCGGCCTTGCCGAGCGGGATGAAGCCGAAAAGATAGTTCGTGCTCTTGATGAGGGGGAAGGGACGCGCGGTGTGGTTCGGCACGAGGACGACGCCCTTCTCCCTCTCCTCGGGCGTGGGGCCGTGAGAGTCCTCGAAAATCACGAAGAAGCGCGGATTCGGGAAAACTCCCCTGTTGTTGACGTCCCCGCCGGTTATATAGGGTTTAGCGAGGCCGTCGAAACCTCTGTTTTCCTCCTGCGCGAGCCATCCGCGGATGACGCCGGGGAGCTTCCCGATTATACCCGCCGCCTCTATCCCAGCGCCCGCCACGCTCCCCGCCAGTCTGTCAAGGTGCATGGTCATTGCGAAGGGCGTACCGTCGTATATCCTTATAGATTCAAAGGCCCCCACTCCGCGCTGGATCGCCAGGTCCGTCAACGGCAGAGAGCATTCCTCCATCGGGGCGTATTTTCCATCGTAATAGCATACAGCCACTTGCAATACCTTCTTTCGATCCAAATAAAAAATTATCTCGGCCGGCCGCATTTCGGCCAATTCACAAAAGTATACCACTATGCGGCGCGCCGCGGCGGATTTCCGAAAAAACGCCCTCTTTCTGACCATTTCAGCGCCTTTTCAACACTCTGGTTAGAATGTGTTAGAAAGCGTTGGAAAGGCGCTGGAATGAAAAGCTGCTAAACGAAACTGGGGCAAACGCCGTCCATCCGCGGCTGTTTTCGCTGTCGTTGCCTTGTCCAAAGAGACGCGTCGGGAGACGGCCTTCGCGCGCCCGCCTGTTCGAATATAGCGAGCGCGCCCTTCAGTTCGAGGAAGAAAAAGTCGTCATCCGTAAGGATCGCCGCCGCTCCCCGCGAATCGCCCGCTTCGGCGGCGTCCGGCTCAGCCGAATATGTCCGGCAGCCCCTCGTCGATCCTGTAGTTCCTGTAATAGAGGACTACGTCGCAGGCGACGAGCGTCATGTTCACCGAGTAGGGTATCAGCATATAGGCCGCCGTCCCGCTGATCAGGACCTTTGTTATGCCGGCCAGGTAGCCGGCGAGGATGATCAGCATGAAGGCGAGGCTTTTGCCCTTCCTTGTGCGGCTGACCCAGGATTTGTGTATCGACGCCGGCCAGGCCGCCGCAAAGCATAAAAGCATTATCGTTTCAAATATATTTCCCCACGGCATTTTATTTTTTTCTCTGCCTCCTTTTATATATTACTACGTAAACCGCTATCAGCGCGGTGCACCCCACGATCAGAGACATACTCGCTTTTTTCATTTCGCTGTGTATCAGCTCGCCGCTGCTGCCGAAGAAGTATCCGACGAGGGCCAGTATAACGACCCAGACGCCGGAGCCGAGAGCGGTGTAGAAGGTGAACTGCGGCAGGGGCATCCTCGCGAGTCCCGCCGGCAGAGATATGTACTGGCGTATCACTGGCAGCAGACGTCCCGTGAAGGTGCTGATGTGCCCGTGGCGCGCGAAAAATTTTTCGGCTTTTTTCAGCGATTCTTCTGTGACGAAGAAGTATTTTCCGTATTTCTCAAACAGCGGACGCCCCCAGCGGACGGCTACCCAATAGTTGAATAGCCCCCCCAAGACGCTTCCGGCGATGCCGCTCGCTATTACGAGGAAGAGATTCATTTCGCCCTTCCACGCGAGATAGCCGGCCGGAGGCACGACGACCTCGCTCGGGAAAGGGAAGAAAGAGGATTCAAGGAACATGAGCCCCGCGATTCCCGCGTAGCCCATACGGCCTATGACGCCGACGAGCCACTGTACGAGCGTCGAGAATATTTCCGCCGCGTGAGCGATGATGTATGCTGCCGAGTCCAAAAGCGAAACTCCTCCCACGAGAATTTAACATTAAGAAGATATACTCAACGGCCGTAAAAGTCCATAGGGTCTTATTCAAATTGCGGCATCTGCGGCATTTGAGAGCGGTAATTTGAAACATATGCGGCTTTGCGCTAAAATGCAACATGGAAGATAAGCGTTTGCATGATGGGTAACGGATGGAGGAATGGATTTGCTTCCGCAGACAAAATTAGCGCTTGTTATTGCAGGCAACTTTTTTTCCGACGAGGACAACGCGGACCCGGGGCTTCTGCTCGGCTATCTGCCCGAAGAGCTCGCGGCCCGCTGCGAAATCAAAGAATGGAGCACTCAGCCAAGCTCTCACTATTCGATGTCGATGACGCTCGCGATGGAGGGGATGTTCGAATCCCTCGCCGACGAAGGATACGCGGGGATAATCGTCGTGTCGGGAAGCGGGGTCATGGAGGAGATGGCTTATCTCGTAAATCTTCTGTGGCAGCATGAAGCGCCGGTGATATTCGCAAATCTCATGGTGCAGGGACGCGCGGGCGTGAAGGAGGGGCTGATGAACCTTCACTGCTCGGTGCTAGCCGCGCTCTCAGACGACGCGAGGGGCAGGGGCGTCCTTCTCTGTTCGAGCGGGGAACTCTTCGCGGCGGACGACGTGACGCTCGCCGACCCGGGCTCCCCCGACAACGCCTTCCAGTCGCCTGACAGAGGCTCCGTCGGCAAGATGTTGAACGGCGAAATAAAATTTTTCTGCGAAGCGAAGCGCCCCTCTTTTCTCGCGCGCCGGCCGGAGGAACTGCCGAACGTCGAAATAATGCTTGCGTGCCTCGGCGGCGGCGACATACTCATTTCTTCGCTTGCCTCGAGCAGGGATCTCGGCGGGCTCGTCTTGGCCGGCTTCGGCGCGGGAAACGTCCCGCCGTCGTGGGTGCCGACCGTGCGCAACATCCTGCGCCGCCGCATCCCCGTCGTCATCACCTCTCGCTGTCTTCTCTCGCACGTCCATAAGACGAACGATTTCGAGGGCTCCTTCGACAAGCTGACGGAAATGGGCGTCATGTCGGGAGGCAGGCTGAACCCCTACAAAGCCCGCATACGCCTTGCGCTCGGCATCTCGGCCGGGCTCACGGACGACGGGCTCTCGCTCTATCTGCTCAACAGACCCGTCTGCGATGATGTGAAGACCCTTTATAAATGAAAATATTCTGTTTGACGCTCGGCTGCGCGAAGAACAGAGTCGACAGCGAATGCCTCGCCGGCGCGCTCGACGCGGCTGGGCATACCGTCGTGCCGTTGGTCGAAGAGGCTGACTGCGCGCTCGTCAACACCTGCGGCTTCATACGCCCCGCGGTCGAGGAGAGCGTCTCCGTGATTCTCGACCTCGAGGAGCTGAAAAAAAATAAAAAGTTAAAGATGATAGGCGTCGTCGGCTGCCTGGTGAACAGATACGGAGACGACCTGCGAAAAGAGGTGCCCTCCGTCGATTTCTGGGCGCGCTGCGAAGAGTGGGGCAAGGTGCTCGAAGCGCTGAAAACGCCGCTCCCCGACCTTCGCAGGCGAGGTTTCCTGCCGTCCTCTTCCCGCTTCTCGCGCTATCTGAAGATAAGCGAAGGCTGCGACAACAGATGCTCCTACTGCGCGATTCCTTTTATACGCGGACCGCTGCGCTCCCTGCCTATAGACGTCGTCGTCCGCGAAGCCTGCCAGCTTGTCGGGGAGGGCGCGCGCGAGCTCTGCGTCGTCGGGCAGGACCTGACCGTCTACGGAACGGATTTTGACGGCAGGCCTCGTCTTATAGAGCTGCTCGACGCTCTGGAAAGCTCCCTGCCGCGGGATCTGTGGATAAGGCTGCTCTACCTGCACCCGTCGCGCGTGAACGAAAAGCTGATAGAGCGCGTCGCGGGCGGCACGCAGATACTGCCCTACCTCGACATACCGGTGCAGCACGGCGACCCTGAGATGCTCGCGACGATGAACCGCGGCATAGAGCCGGACGCGTTGCGCTCCATCTTCGCCGCGGCGCGCACAATAAATCCCGACTTCGCGCTGAGGACGACCTGCATGGTAGGCTTTCCCGGGGAAAAGAAAAAGCACTTTGATAATTTAATGAATTTTATAAGAGAAGTGCAGTTCGACAGGATGGGAGCCTTCTCCTTCTTCGCCGAAGAGGGCACGCCCGCCGCCGAGCTGCCGGCGCAGCTGTCGGAGCGCACGAAGAAAAAACGCCTCGGCGAGCTTATGGGCCTGCAGGAGGAGATATCGCTCGGCCGCCAGAATCGCTTTGAAGGGCGCGAATTGAAGGTGCTCGTCGAAAAAATAGACAAAGAAGAAAATTACGCCGAGGGGCGTTCGTACCGCGAAGCGCCGGAGGTGGACGGAACGATAGAAATACGCGACATAAGGGACGGCCTGAAGGAGGGCGACGTAATCGCGGTGCGCGTGACCGGCGTTATGCCGCACGATATGATGGGAGAAGAAATAATATGATACTCACCGATGAAATGAAAACATGGTACGGAATGGTCGCGACGCTCGGGACGCTAGGGCGCTTTTCAAAGATGCCGGGCACGCTCGGCTCGATCGCCGGCACGGCCATATGGCTCGCGGCCGGCGGGCTGCCCGTATGGGCGATAGCGGCCGCCGCCGTCGTCGGCTGCGCCGCGGCAGACAGGTACGAAAAGGCCGCGGAGCGTGCGGATCCGGGGGAAGTAGTAATCGACGAAGTCGTCGGCGTCTGGATATCGTCGTGGGGGTTCGACCTCTCCTACGCGGTAGTGGCGCTCTTCCTTTTCCGTCTAATCGACATCACCAAGCCCTTCCCGATCAAATTGTTCGAAAAGCTGCCAGGCGGCGTCGGGATCGTGGCCGACGACTGCGTCGGCGGCGTGATAGTCAACCTGCTTATCCGCGCGCTGCACTGGCTCTTCTTCGCCGGTGGCCTGACCGTGATACTGGGGATGGTCGGAAGATGACGGATAGAATCAAAGCTCTCGCCGTGGAAGTCATAGAGGCCTTCCGTTCGCGCGTCATCTCCCTTTCGCTCGCCGAGTCGTGCACGGGCGGCATGATCGCCGCCGCCGTCACGGAGATAGCCGGCGCGTCGGACATATTCAGCGGCTCGGCCGTGACATACGTCAACGAAGCGAAAGAAAACATCCTCGGCGTATGTCCTGAGACGCTTGCGGAGCACGGCGCGGTCAGCGAAAAGTGCGCGCGCGAAATGGCCGAGGGTTCGCGCAGGATATTCGGCTCGGACATCGCCCTTTCCGTGACCGGTATAGCGGGCCCCGGCGGCGGCTCGACCGCGAAGCCCGTCGGAACGGTGTGGTTCGGTTGCGCTTCCGCGGCGGGGACGGAGGCCTTCGTCTGCCATTTCGGCGGCGGACGCCGCGACGTGCGCCGCCAGAGCGTGGAGCGCGCGCTTTCGCATCTGCTGAAGGCGTGCGGCGAAAGCGGAGTAAAATGACCTCCGGCCGCCCCGTGGAGCTCACGCGCGCCTTCATCTGCGTGAAGCTGCCGCAGACGCACACAGAGGCGCTCGGTGCGTGGCTTGACGCGCGCCGAGCGGACTGCC
Source organism: Synergistes jonesii (assembly GCF_000712295.1). NCBI lineage: Bacteria > Thermotogati > Synergistota > Synergistia > Synergistales > Synergistaceae > Synergistes > Synergistes jonesii. The sequence goes on from NZ_JMKI01000027.1 coordinate 29,861, forward strand.
GCAGCATAAGGTGGGTATCGGCAAAAACCCTCCACATAACGCTGAAATTCTGCGGCGAGATAGAGCCGGAAACACTCTCGGCGATATGCGGGCTGCTGAGAAAAGAAAAACTCGGCGGGAAATTCTCCCTCTCCCTATCCGGCGTCGGCGGCTTCCCGAAACTTTCGTCGCCACGCGTGATATGGAGCGGGATAAACGGAGACATCGAGAAACTGGGAAAACTGCACCGTGCCGTGGAAGAGTACGCGCACCGCTGCGGCGTCGCGAAAGAAAAAAAATTCTCGCCTCATATAACGCTTGGGCGTAGAAAAGAGACGGGCGCGCTTGCGGAAAATATCGTCGCGTCGCTTCAAAAAGATAAGATCGAGCTTCCGGAGTGGAGCGTTGAAGAAATAATAATGATGAAGAGCGAACTGACGCGGGACGGCCCTGTCTATACGCCGCTTGAGCTCTTTTCACTGCAAAAATAACTGATATAATACTGTATGTAAACATAAAATAAAAAATGCAGAGGACGGAGGCAGAAACATGGCAAAGAAAAGTTCAGGTTCCGCGGCTGTGACGAAAGAAGACGTGCTGACCCAGGCCATCAACGAGATAAAAGGAAAATTCGGCGACGGCTCCATAATGCGCCTCGGCGACGAGGTGCAGAAGGCCGTCGAATTCATACCGACCGGGATACTGCCGCTCGACGTGGCCCTCGGCATCGGTGGAGTCCCGCGCGGGCGGGTCGTCGAGATATTCGGCCCGGAGGGCGGCGGCAAAACCACTATAGCGCTGCACATACTCGCCGAAGCGCAGAAAGCCGGCGGCATAGCGGCCTTCATAGACGCGGAGCACGCGCTCGACCCGCGCCTCGCCGCGACGCTCGGAGTAGACACGGCGAACCTTTACCTTTCGCAGCCGGACAGCGGCGAGCAGGCGCTCTACATCGTGGACACGCTCGTGCGCAGCGGCGCGCTCGACGTCATTGTCATAGATTCGGTCGCCGCGCTGACCCCTCAGGCGGAGATAGACGGAAAAATGGGCGAAGGCAACCAGGTCGGCCTCCACGCGCGCCTGATGAGCTACGCTCTGCGCCGCCTAACCGCGTCGATAGCGAAAAGCAAGACGACGGTCATATTCATCAACCAACTGCGTTCGACGATAAGCACCGGCTACAGCAGCGGCCCGACAGAAACCACGACCGGAGGCCGCGCGCTGAAATTCTACAGCTCCGTCAGAATCGAAGTAAAGCGTGGCAAAGCCGTTACGCAGGGCGAAACCACGATAGGACACGAGCTCTACATCAGAGTAGTGAAAAACAAACTCGCGCCGCCCTTCCGCACAGCCCACACGACGCTGATCTACGGCAAGGGTGTGCCGAAGGCGATAGCCGTCCTCGACATGGCCATCGACCACAACGTCGTGAAGCGCAGAGGCTCGTGGCTCGCGTACCACGGTGAGACGTTGGCGCAGGGCAAAGAGACGACGGCCGCGTATATCGGAGAGCATCCGGAACTGATGGAAGAAATAAGGAAAGAAGTCCTCGACAAAGTCGCGGCGGGGCTCGGCCTCATCGACGCGCCGAAAGAAGAAGAGCCGGAAGAAAATCCGCTCGACGACAGCGTCGAAGCGCTCCTTGAAGAGGGCGTCCTAAAGCTCGACATATCGGAAGATACCGACGACGCCAAAGATTCTAGCGAAAACGCCGAGTAGCGCGAGCTGAAAAATCTAATCAGAAAATAAAAAATTAAAAACGCGGCGTCCTTTTTCGATAAAAGAGCGTCGCGTTTTTAAATGTCAACTAACACCCCAACAATAAAATTGAGAATAAGCTTTTCGTTTTGAAAAGAAAACAAATAGATTGCTTTTAGACAGTTTTAGTGATTTTTAGTGTTTATTGACGTAGGGTTTTTGTATGCTATACTTATCAATGCGCTGTCAAAGAGGGCGCCGCCCTCAAAAATAGCGCAGGCACCATGACAAAGGGATAAGGAAAGCAAAGTAGAAGCGTCCTTAGAGCAGAAAGCCGAGAGGCGGTAGCGCTAAGGTAGCGGGCCTGAGAGAAAAGGAGCCCTGTGCCCGGTCAAGCCGGGAGAGGGAGACCAGTCGAGCAGCGCGTCAGCATCAAACGGAGAGTTTGATCCTGGCTCAGGACGAACGCTGGCGGCGCGCCTAACACATGCAAGTCGAACGGGGATCATGTAGAAGCTTGCTTAGACATGATTTTAGTGGCGGACGGGTGAGTAACGCGTGAGGACTTGTCAGTTACAGGGGGACAACGGATGGAAACGTCAGCTAATACCCCATAAGCCGAGAGGTAAAAGGAGCGATCCGGTAACAGAGAGACTCGCGTTCCATCAGCTAGTTGGAGGGGTAAAGGCCCTCCAAGGCGAAGACGGATAGCCGGACTGAGAGGTTGACCGGCCACATTGGAACTGAGAGACGGTCCAGACTCCTACGGGAGGCAGCAGTGGGGAATATTGGGCAATGGGGGAAACCCTGACCCAGCGACGCCGCGTGGGTGAAGAAATCCTTCGGGATGTAAAGCCCTGTTTTGCGGGAAGAAGCGAGTGACGGTACCGCAAGAGAAAGCCACGGCAAACTACGTGCCAGCAGCCGCGGTAATACGTAGGTGGCAAGCGTTGTCCGGAATTACTGGGCGTGAAGCGCACGCAGGCTGATAATCAAGTCGGCTGTAAAAGCAGAGGCTCAACCTTTGCATCACAGTTGAAACTGATAATCTAGAGT
>NZ_JMKI01000028.1 GCF_000712295.1 Synergistes jonesii
TTTGACATACTACTGTTACTTGAGAGAGATCGAGAGGACCTTAGCTTGCTAAGGAGGTAGAACAGGTGCTGCATGGCTGTCGTCAGCTCGTGTCGTGAGATGTTGGGTCAAGTCCCGCAACGAGCGCAACCCCTATAGCCAGTTGCTAACGAGTCGAGTCGAGCACTCCGGCGAGACTGCCGCCGACAAGGCGGAGGAAGGTGGGGACGACGTCAAGTCATCATGGCCTATATGCCCAGGGCGACACACGTGCTACAATGGCCGGCACAAAAGGCAGCTTGCCAGCGATGGTTGGCGGATCCAGAAAAGCCGGTCCCAGTTCGGATTGCAGACTGCAACTCGTCTGCATGAAGCCGGAATCGCTAGTAATCGCAGATCAGCCAAGCTGCGGTGAATACGTTCCCGGGCCTTGTACACACCGCCCGTCACACCACCCGAGTTGGGGGCACCCGAAGCCGCGAGCTTAACCGCAAGGGAAGAAGCGTCGAAGGTGCGCCTGGTAAGGGGGGTGAAGTCGTAACAAGGTAGCCGTACCGGAAGGTGCGGCTGGATCACCTCCTTTCTAAGGAGCAACAAAATTTTTTATCTCATCGCTATCTCTTATACACCGCTATTGCGTGGGCCGATAGCTCAGTTGGTTAGAGCACTCGGCTGATAACCGAGAGGTCGGAAGTTCGAATCTCCCTCGGCCCACCATTTTCTTCGACATTTTGGGGATGTAGCTCAGTGGGAGAGCGCCTGCCTTGCACGCAGGAAGTCGTCGGTTCAAGTCCGATCATCTCCACCATTGCAGTGTCTTTGGCGTGACGCTGCGGAACCATGACAAGAAGCCTTGAAGCCGTATAAGGAGAAGCGCTCAAGCCGTTGGAAAAGCGAAAAAGCGGAGGTAAGAGTGTTGTGATCCGTATTTGGTTTAAGTATGAAGGCCTATAAAGGATTTATGAGGTTAAGGTACACATAGCACGAGGGGAATGCCTTGGCGCTGTATGCCGAAGAAAGACGTAGCAAGCTGCGAAAAGCCGCGGTAAGGAGCAAGCATCCATCGACCCGCGGATATCTGAATGGGGCAACCTTCACGGGTCAACCCGTGAGCCTTTAGAGAAAGGCGGCAACCCGGCGAAGTGAAACATCTCAGTAGCCGGAGGAAAAGAAATCGTAAGAGATACCCTAAGTAGTGGTGAGCGAAAGGGGCGAAGCCCAAACCGTAGCCATGCCAAGCCCGCAGGCGTTGTGGCGTCGGTGTAGAGGGATCATACGGGAAAGGCTGCGGACCTTCCACGGAGCGAGAAAGCCGACAGCAAACCGAACCGAGTTGGAAAATCGGGCCATAGAGAGTGAAAGCCTCGTAAGTGCAAGCCGTCGGCCTCCGGTATGACACCCAAGTAATGCGGAACACGAGAAACTCCGTACGAATCCGGGCCGACCACGGTCCAAGGCTAAATACATACAGCGACCGATAGAGAAACAGTACCGAGAGGGAAAGGTGAAAAGCACCCCTGGCGGGGAGTGAAAGAGACCTGAAACCTCGTGCTAACAAGCAGATGGAGCT
>NZ_JMKI01000029.1 GCF_000712295.1 Synergistes jonesii
CTTTCGTTACGCCTYTGCCGTCGGCKCCGTCTTTACCVTCCTTACCGTCTGCGCCYTKGMCGTGGCCGGCGTTCTCGTCGGCGCCGTCTGTGTAGCTGMCTACAAGGTCTCCGTCGCTGTTGACTTCGGCTTTCGTTACGCCTCTGCCGTCGGCTCCGTCTTTGCCGTCGACGCCGTTTGTACCGTCTTTACCGTCTGCGCCCTTGACGTGGCCGGCGTTCTCGTCGGCGCCGTCTGTGTAGCTGACTACAAGGTCTCCGTCGCTGTTGACTTCGGCTTTCGTTACGCCTCTGCCGTCGGCTCCGTCTTTACCATCCTTACCGTCTGCGCCCTTGACGTGGCCGGCGTTCTCGTCGGCGCCGTCTGTGTAGCTGACCACAAGGTCTCCGTCGCTGTTGACTTCGGCTTTCGTTACGCCTCTGCCGTCGGCTCCGTCTTTGCCGTCGACGCCGTTTGTACCGTCTTTACCGTCTGCGCCCTTGACGTGGCCGGCGTTCTCGTCGGCGCCGTCTGTGTAGCTGACTACAAGGTCTCCGTCGCTGTTGACTTCGGCTTTCGTTACGCCTCTGCCGTCGGCTCCGTCTTTGCCGTCGACGCCGTTTGTACCGTCTTTACCGTCTGCGCCCTTGACGTGGCCGGCGTTCTCGTCGGCGCCGTCTGTGTAGCTGACTACAAGGTCTCCGTCGCTGTTGACTTCGGCTTTCGTTACGCCTCTGCCGTCGGCTCCGTCTTTACCATCCTTACCGTCTGCGCCCTTGACGTGGCCGGCGTTCTCGTCGGCGCCGTCTGTGTAGCTGACTACAAGGTCTCCGTCGCTGTTGACTTCGGCTTTCGTTACGCCTCTGCCGTCGGCTCCGTCTTTGCCGTCGACGCCGTTTGTACCGTCTTTACCGTCTGCGCCCTTGACGTGGCCGGCGTTCTCGTCGGCGCCGTCTGTGTAGCTGACCACAAGGTCTCCGTCGCTGTTGACTTCGGCTTTCGTTACGCCTCTGCCATCGGCTCCATCTTTGCCGTCCTTACCGTCGATACCGTCTTTGCCGTCGACTCCGTCTTTGCCGTCTGCGCCCTTGACGTGGCCGGCGTTCTCGTCGGCGCCGTCTGTGTAGCTGACTACAAGGTCTCCGTCGCTGTTGACTTCGGCTTTCGTTACACCTCTGCCGTCGGCTCCGTCTTTACCGTCGACTCCATCCTTGCCGTCTGCGCCTTTGACGTGCCCGGCGTTCTCGTCGGCTCCGTCTGTGTAGCTGACCACAAGGTCTCCGTCGCTGTTGACTTCGGCTTTCGTTACGCCTCTGCCATCGGCTCCATCTTTGCCGTCCTTACCGTCGATACCGTCTTTGCCGTCGACTCCGTCTTTGCCGTCTGCGCCTTTGACGTGCCCGGCGTTCTCGTCGGCTCCGTCTGTGTAGCTGACCACAAGGTCTCCGTCGCTGTTGACTTCGGCTTTCGTTACGCCTCTGCCATCGGCTCCATCTTTACCGTCCTTACCATCTTTGCCATCGACTCCGTCCTTGCCGTCTGCGCCTTTGACGTGCCCGGCGTTCTCGTCGGCTCCGTCTGTGTAGCTGACCACAAGGTCTCCGTCGCTGTTGACTTCGGCTTTCGTTACGCCTCTGCCATCGGCTCCATCTTTGCCGTCCTTACCGTCGATACCGTCTTTGCCGTCGACTCCGTCTTTGCCGTCTGCGCCTTTGACGTGGCCGGCGTTCTCGTCGGCTCCGTCTGTGTAGCTGACCACAAGGTCTCCGTCGCTGTTGACTTCGGCTTTCGTTACGCCTCTGCCATCGGCTCCGTCTTTACCGTCCTTGCCGTCGACGCCGTTTGTACCGTCTGCGCCCTTGACATGGCCGGCGTTCTCGTCGGCTCCGTCTGTGTAGCTGACTACAAGGTCTCCGTCGCTGTTGACTTCGGCTTTCGTTACGCCTCTGCCATCGRCKCCGTCTTTACCGTCTGCGCCTTTGACGTGCCCGGCGTTCTCGTCGGCTCCGTCTGTGTAGCTGACCACAAGGTCTCCGTCGCTGTTGACTTCGGCTTTCGTTACGCCTCTGCCATCGGCTCCGTCTTTGCCGTCGACGCCGTCTTTGCCGTCGACTCCATCCTTGCCGTCTGCGCCTTTGACGTGCCCGGCGTTCTCGTCGGCTCCGTCTGTGTAGCTGACTACAAGGTCTCCGTCGCCGTTGACTTCGGCTTTCGTTACGCCTCTGCCATCGGCTCCGTCTTTGCCGTCGACTCCATCCTTGCCGTCTGCGCCTTTGACGTGCCCGGCGTTCTCGTCGGCTCCGTCTGTGTAGCTGACCACAAGGTCTCCGTCGCTGTTGACTTCGGCTTTCGTTACGCCTCTGCCATCGGCTCCATCTTTACCGTCCTTACCATCTTTGCCATCGACTCCGTCCTTGCCGTCTGCGCCTTTGACGTGCCCGGCGTTCTCGTCGGCTCCGTCTGTGTAGCTGACCACAAGGTCTCCGTCGCTGTTGACTTCGGCTTTCGTTACGCCTCTGCCATCGGCTCCATCTTTACCGTCCTTAC
>NZ_JMKI01000030.1 GCF_000712295.1 Synergistes jonesii
TCGGCCTTGGGATATACGGCGCTTATCGCATCTGCAAAGCTGTCAGGCGTCGACGGAGATAATGAAAATATCTTCGGTACCGCGATACGGATCTCGTTAAGGACACCGACCCAGTACTTGGCGCTCTCATTTCCGCCGACCCACAGGCCAAGGACTTCACGATGCCCGTCCAGTCTTGTCCCAATAGCAACATAAACGGCTTTCTTGACGGTTCGGCCGTCCTGCCTCACATTGAAATGCACGGCGTCCATAAAGACGACTGCATACTTTTTGGCCAGCGGCCGGTTCTGCCATTCTTTGGCAATCGGCAGAATTCGATCCGTCATTCGCGAAATCATTTCAGCAGAGGCATCCACACCGTAGATAGACTGCAGGTGAGCCGAGATATCCCGGGTCGTCATGCCTTTTGCATACATGGACAGGACCTGATCCTCTATATTTGAGATATCGGTCTGGTTCTTTTTGACTGACTGCGGTTCGAAGTCACCCTTGCGGTCTCTGGGGACGTCGATCGGGATATCTCCGGCCGAAGAGGTGACTGTTTTAGGGCTGTAGCCGTTGCGGCTGTCATCTGTATGCTTGTTCTTGTAGTCATATTTGCTGTAACCGAGATGGTCATCCATCTCGGCTTCCAGCATCTGCTGGATCGTATCTCCGAGAAGATCCCTCAGCATAGCCTGTACGTCCTGGGCGTCTTCCGGTTTGTAGTGGGAAAGGAGACTCTGAATAAGCGCTTTTCTTTCCGGTGTCAGTTTTCTCTGTCTTGCCATAAAAATATCCTCCTGGATTGAATTTATCTTAACACCAATCCAGGAGGCTTGCTTTCTTCTCTATGGAGTTTACACAGAATTTGTTATACTCTCGCCGCCAAGCGAAATCCAGGCTTGGCGGCAGCCTTCTTTTAGGTGGCGCGCCTAATAGTTTGAAGAAAAAGCTTTGTCACAGTAATTGTGTATGTCTTTACCGTTTTACAATTTCACCGTTTGCTATAACCATGCGCAGATCAAGAAGGACGTCAAGATTCTCGCATGGATTTTCTGATGTCATTATTAGGTCGGCATAAGCCCCCGGTTTTACAGCGCCAAGTTTTCCGCTGCGACGCAGTATGCGCGCCGCATTGCCCGTAGCTGCCCGCAACGCCTCTTCATTCGTCAAGCCGCCATCGTGCAGCGCCTTTATTTCTTCAAACATGCACGGGTGGGGCGCGTTCGGTGAACCGGCGTCGGATCCCGCACCAATAAGCACTCCCGCTTTTTTCGCATATCCCAGAGATCTATGGTGAGCCTCAATTACAGCCTGTGATTTTTTGCGGGCATATTCCGGGATATTATCGCTGTCTGCCAAATGGCTGTATATGAAGAAGGTGGGAACTAAAGCTGTGCCCTGCTTTGCCATTAGTTCCGCCATATCCCGCTGGATATAGTGCCCATGTTCTATGCAGTCAATACCTGCTTTCAGGCACGAGCGTATTCCCTTTTCTCCGAGCGCGTGGGCCGTCACCGGTATTCCGCGGCGATGGGCTTCGTCTATTATCATATCAAGCTCTTCCTGACGAAGTTCTGTATCGTCGACGCCCTCGCCCTCAGCTCTTCCGTAAACTCCGCCGGTCGCCGAGATCTTGATCACGGAAGCGCCCTTTGCAACCTGTTTACGGACGCCCTTCAGCGCTTCCCAGGGCCCGTCAACCGGCATACCGTTGAATGGATCATGCCCCCCGGTCATTATCAGGGACATGCCGCTCCCGAAAATGCGTGGCCCTCTTATCTGCCCGCGGGCTATCGCTTTTGACACATGAAGGGAATCGTCATTTGGCGAACCCAAGTCGCGTACGCTGGTTACGCCGTTTGACAAATACTTTAATGTATTACCTACGGTCTCCATCAAGTTTTCTTCGGGCGATGAATGCATGATATCCGTCGCCGGATCGGTTTTGCCGTTCCAGGTGAGGTGGACGTGCAGGTCTATTAAACCGGGCATCAGCCAATTTTTGTTTCCGCTTATTACATCTCCGCAGCCTGATGTGCGCTCTTCTGTGCGAGGCTCCACAGATTTAATGAGTTCCCCGTCAGTGACTACGTCGTAAAGTCCTTCAAGCTGCTTTTCCCCGTCAAAAATATGAACATTGCTAATCAGCATCGATCATTATCCCCTCTTATTCACTTGATGATATTATACGGTCTGCCGCGAAGTTGGGCAAAGCACAGCAGGGCGTGATTAACCGCCTTATTTAGAGATTCTTATAAATCACGCCCTCTTTCATGACGAAGCTGCATTCTGAAAGGGCGTCAAAATCGCTCAGTACGTCGCGACGCCATCCCGCAATATCCGCAAGCTTGCCCGGGACAAGTTCGCCAATGTCGCTGCGGCCTACTATCTTGGCATTTGCACTCGTAGCTGCGACAAGTGTGCGCAGCGCAGGAACCCTGCATTTCGCCTGTCTGCGGACAAGTATATTGAAATCGTCGAACGCAGCTCGTCGGCGCCGACGATTCGGCTATATACATAATTTTTGCCGCTTGTTGTGAAAATATATTTCTCGTACCGATTCTATTCAATATGATATGCTAAAAGGGTCATGTAATAAAATTTTATGGTTTTTGATATAATTGAATTCACTTCTGCTAAGATATTTCAGAGGAGGGATTTTCTGTGTATATCCGCAGCACTAAAAGAAAGCAGCAGGCATTGGAAACAAAGAGCCGCGTTTTTGACACGGCACACAGAATGTTTCGTGATAGAGGCTTCTATAACGTTACCGTTGAAGAAATAGCGCAGGAAGCGGGGATATCTGTCGGAACTATTTATCATCTGTTCAAAAATAAATATGACCTGCTCTTTGCATGGCACTTCAAGCTTGACGAGAAGTACAAGGAATATTACGAAGAATTAAAGAAAGATCCGAAATATCAAGAAGCGGGAACGCTGGAGCTGCTGAGAGAGTGGTTTCTTGCCGTTCATGAGATTTGCGCAGATTTCGGCATGGAATATATAAGCGTCATATATGCCTACATGCTTTCTGATAAAGACTTTGCCCGAACAATGACCGACAGCGAACGCACTTATTTTAAGATAATCTTGGAACTCGTAGAAAAAGGACAGAGCGAGGGTTCTATAACAAAACGTATGGCAGCCGAACAGATCGCTTCCGACCTCACAGTCTTGAGCCGCGGGCTTTTCTCCGCGTGGGCTATAAACAACTCAAAGCTCTCAATGCGCGAGTTCTGTAAATCGCCGCTTGATATTTTTATACGCGGCGTAAGCACGGCATACGAAAATAAAAAACTTAATTGAATCCGACAAAAAGGGCCGCTGCCAAGCCCGAATTTTGCTTGGCGCAGCGGCCCTTTTTGCTTAGTTTTGCTCCGCTTATAAGTCGATATAGCTCTCAGCTTTATACCGCACGCCCTCTTTCATTACGAACGAGCAATCACGAAGCGCATTTTCGTCCTTAAGCAAATCTCTCTTCCAACCGGCGATGTCCGCATATTTGCCGGGTTCAATGGTACCGGCGATCTTTTCGATGCCGCAGATCTCCGCGTTGTTTTTCGTAGCCGCCTGCAATGCGCGGAAGGGATCTGCCCCGCTTCTCAGCCATGAGCTGTATTCCCAGCCATGTTCAAAATTGTCGTGTACCGTGACAAAGTCCGTGCCATATCCAAGCTTGATATTACTTTCAAGGATCACTTCGCGCCCCTTGCGTAAACGGTCCTGATAGACATGGAGTTTGTGGCGGAAAGCAGGCGATTTCATTGCCATGCTCTCTTCATCTCCTTCGATGGCGTCCTGATACGGGCAGAACGTCGGGACGAGATATGTTCCCGTGTCTTCAAACATCTTTGCCGTCTCTTTATCCATCAACGAACCGTGCTCCATGCCCTGAATGCCGTAGCCGATAAGCTTCTGCATCAGGCGCGGTCCGTAGACGTGCGCCGTCACTCCTATTTTCAGTTCTCTTGCCGTGTCAAAGACCGCTTCAAATTCGCAGTCGCTCATCTGAATATCGTCGGGATCGTCGTTCGGAGTTGCGAATCCGCCCGTTGCCATTATTTTGATGAAATCTGCGCCAAGTTTTTTGTCTCGGCGTACTGCCGCACGGAAAAAGTCCGGCCCGTTGCCTGTTCCCGAATATGTACTTTCAAGGAAATCTGCGATTGCGGGGTTGTTTCTCGCAACCTGCGACATATCTCCGTGGCTTCCGGAGCTCGCGATAAGATGCGGAGCGACGACCATTCTTGCACCGGGCAGGTATCCTTCATTGATCGCACGTTTTACGTCGAGCTCGTATGATTCGCGGAACCAGCCTATCGAGCGTATTGTCGTAAATCCGCCGTAAAGCGATTTTTCCGCCGTATGATATGTGGCAAGAGCTCTATAGCCATTAGAATTATAGATCGTGTCAAGGTAAACGTCGCGCCAGTGGAAGAACTGCGGATGCACGTGGGCGTCGATGAGCCCAGGCGTCACCGTGCGGTCCGAAAGGTCGATGATTTCCGTGCCTTCCGGCATCGGCAGGTTGCGTCCGACTTCTTTGATGTATTTTCCGCAGATAAGTATCTCAGTGTTTTCCTGAAAAGCGGGCTTTAAGCCGTCGTACATTTTTCCGCATTTGATTTTAACGAAATTTTCCATCCCTTTACCCTCCTTGTATATTGATGTCAGAGACGATTTTGTCCGTTACCGTAACTTGTTTCGTATGCTTATGCGTCTGCTGCTGTCAAAGCGTTAAACTGTGTTGATCAAACTGTGCCTCGAATAGCTATGATTTTTTTGGTTGCGTGCATAGAGAAACGAGCACCAAGACGATAAACGACGCCGGAAGCGCGACGTAGATCGTCTGGAGGCCTGTTGCTTTATAGAGCGTAGCTTCCCATGCGATCGTAAGGGCCGTGCCTACAAACATTGAAGCGACGCCTCCGGGCTTTGTGCAATTGCTCCAAAGCAGTGCCCCGACGACGGCTGGCGTCATGCCTGCTGCGTAGATCGTGTATGACCAATACTGGATCGCAAGAACCGACGGGAAGAATTGTAGGATAACGTATGCAAGGACACCTGCGATGAGGATGAACCAGCGCGATGCGCGCATTTCGTCGGCGGGCGTCGCTTTTGGATTGATGTGCGTTCTGTAAATATCGATCGTGAAGTTTGACGCTCCCGAGAGAAGGTAAGAGTCGCCTGTTGTGATTGTGAACGCGGCCGCCGCGGAAAGTACGATGCCGCCTATGATTGTCGGCATTAGTGTCGCCGTTGAAATGAGAGCCTGTCCCGCCCTGATATTTCCGCCAAACCACTGTTTTGCGCAAAACGCATAGACCGCAACGACCGGCATGATTATGCAGCATCCCGCCATACTGCCGAGAAGCCCGGCGCGCGCCGTTTTAAGGTCTTTTGCTGCGTTGATACGCTGATAGTAGTTCTGGTCGCCGATTGTGAGGAAGAACAGCGGCAGATAGCCGCCGGCCCAACCAATCAATGTCTGCCCGCCGAAGAATGTCAGTGATTTAGGATCGTTTACAGCGGCATTTTCAATTACCCAGCCCCAGCCGCCTATCGCGTTGAGAAGGAACGGAATGCCTATAACAAGGCCGCCGACCATCAGGAATGCAGACAGTGCGTCCGTTGCGGCGACTGTTCTCAGACCGCCTGAGAATGCAAGGGCGACGACGACCGCGCAGCATATCGCCGTGCAAGTCTCGACTGAGATACCGGTAGTAGCGTTGAGGATGAATCCGAGCCCGCGATACTGGTATGAAACGATCGAAACCATTGCGAGCGCAATGATGATGCCGGCAAAGAAACGTGCATTTGAGCCGAACCTGTCTTCGATCATCTCAGCGACTGTGGTATGACCGCCGGCGCGAATCTTCGGCGCCGCAAAGTAAAGGAACGAGAAGGAAAGAATGGGGGGGACTACAAAGAAAATCCCCGACCACAAACCATAATTGAACGCAAGGCTGTTGCCGCCCCCGGAGATCGTGCCGTTCCCTGTGAATGTTGCAAGCATCGTTCCTACTGCGACAATTTTACCAAGCGAGCGTCCGGCAAGAAAGAAATCCGCCCCACTCTCGTTTGCGGCAACGCTTTTCTGTTTGTTATAGAAATGAAGGCCTACCAAAAGAAGAATTGCGAGGTACGCGACAACGATAGCCAACATTGCCGGTTGATGTACTAGTGTATGCATATAGAATCCACTCTCCCATATTTTTTATGAACTATGAAACTGACAGCAGCAGACGACTTTATATTTTTGTTACTTTACCAACTCGCCAAGCTTATAAACGGCGCAGAGATCTTCAATGTATGCCTTTGCGCCTTTTTCAAGCGGATTTGCTGCAAGTATGACAAAATCCGCAACCTTTGCCACTTCAATCGAGCCGAGCGTTTTATCCACTCCGAGAATTCGTGCAGACTCATAGGTTGAACATCGAAGAACTTCCGCCTTCGGCATCCCATAGTCTTCCATTACGCACATTTCCATGAGCCCTGACGGATGGGGGCCAAAATTCGCCGACCCGGCGTCGCTCCCCATCATGATCTGCGTCCCGATTTCCATCGCCTTTTTGAATATCGCGCGCTGTTTTTTCGTTACGCCTTCTGATTTGTCGACAATTATGTCCGCAACGACGCCGCGGCTTTCCGAAAGAACTTTATATACCGCAACCGTTGGGACCCATGTCTGGCCGTGGGCTTTCATGTGGAGGAGGAGTTCTTCATCAAGTTCTGCGCCGTGCTCGATCGTGTCGATGCCGGCATAGACGCATTTACTGATCGCATCGTAGGAAAGGGCGTGGGCTGCGACTTTAATGTTAAGACGATGCGCTTCACATGCAATTGCCTCCAGCTCTTCCACAGAGTACATACAGGGGCCGAGATCTTCAAGTCCTGCGGCTCCGCCGCTCGCCATTATCTTGATCCAATGCGGCGGCGCGATCCTGTGAGCAATAAACGCGCCTTTAAGCTGTTTTATTTTTTTGATCAATTCACCTTTTGTGTCGCAAATCGTGCCTATCATCGGGCAATGGCCGTATGAGCCCTGGATCGCGCCTCCGCAGGGGATCACGCGGCTCCCCTGAATGTAACCGCGGTTGATGGACGCGGCAAGCGGAATTGCCGTATCGTTGCATGAGCCTACGTCACGAACCAACGTAACGCCTGCTTTGAGTGACTTATTCGCGTTGGAGCAGCCCTTTGCAAAGCAGACGAAGTCTCCGTCGGCGAGCGTATCCGTCATAGGGTCCGGCGATGTCCCATCCCACACGAGGTGAACGTGCGCATCGATTATTCCGGGAGAGACAAATTTTCCCTCGCAGTCGATGACAGGTTCATCGGCACCAATAGGCGACGATGTCTCCGCGAACCTGCCATCGACGATATAAAGCAGTTTGTTTTCTTCAACCGTACAGGTTTTGACATTGATGACATTTGCGTTTTTTAAAAAGAAGCCTGTCATAATATCAACTCCTTTGCTATTTTGAATAAATTCACCGAATGTATTTTATAAATCATTATATAGTCAAAAATTTCCTTGTCAATATTAAACATCTTTGTGAAAAGTTTAATTAATTGTAATATTATTTATTAAGATATTGTATAAAGTAAAATATCTGCGTAATTTTATTTGTAGAATCAGGTATGGGTATTCCGACCGCAATTTTTATGTTTCAAGACATGATATAATTTTATTAACTGTTACGGAGGACTCTAAACTATGAAGAAAGCCGGCTTATACAGTGAGATTCAAAAGCTAAAAAAATTGGGCTTCAAGAAGAATTCTGTAGCAAATCAGCTGAAGATTAACTGGCGAACTGTTGACCGATATTGGGAAATACCGGTTGAAAGATTAGAAAACCCACCCTCATATACTCGGCGTAACAGGAAATTAGATGAGCATAGAGATGCTGTTTTAAATATGCTGAGAGATTACCCAGCTATTTCTGCCGCACAGGTCTGTAATTGGTTAAAAGATAGTTGCGGCAAAGGTTACAGTCTTCGAACCGTTTCCCGTTTTATAAAAGAATTGCGCGAAGCACATAATATCACCAAAAAAAGCGCTCCGCAGCCTAATGATCCACACCAAACTAAAAATGCAGAGGCAGGCTATTTAGAAGAAAATTTATCCGCGAAACCAAGTAAACGAATGGCTAAATCGGAACTTACAAAGCAGCTTCTATTTGACGCTGCGACAAGGTTGTTTCAAAAAAAGGTTTTCATGCTACAAGTGTGGAAGATATTGCCGCCGCAGCGGGCACTTCTGTCGGTGCTTTTTATTATCATTTCAAATGCAAAGAAGACCTTATATATATTTGGGCAAATAAACTTGATGAGGAGTATTATTGGTATTATCAAGAAAAGATCAATGATCCGAGTCCAGGAAATGCAATGGATCTGTTGCGCGGCCTCTGCGAACTGTCTCTTGATGTATACTGCAACTGGGGAAGTGAATTTGCATCCGTTACATATTCTTATATGATGCGTGCGCCGGAGGTTTGTGATCGTATGACAAACGGAAACCGCCTCTATTATCTTGTCTTATCGGATATAGTTAAAAAGGGGCAGGAAGAAGGCAGCATTCGCCGCGATATTCCTATCGAGCGGATAATCAGGACGGTGACAATGGCGGTACGAGGCGCAATAATAGATTGGTGTATACATGGAGGAACGGAATCGATAAAAAAACGCAGCTCTGCATTTTTCAAAATTTATTTGGACGGGGTCCGCCCGCAGAAAAATACAAATTAGATTAGAGCAAAATTTTTCATTATACGCCGTTTACGCCATGCGAAGAGGAAATTTGAATCGCCCTTTATGGATTTATATCCGCCGAACATCGCGCGCGGAATGCGGCGATGAGCTATAATGTCGTCAGTCCGCTTTAAGGGGCTGAAACGAGTGAAAAAAGACAAAAGGGAGATCACGAGCTCGCTGACCCATCTCGCGGGAGCTCTCGCCGCGCTGACCGGAACGATAAAGCTCGCCTGCGGCGCCTTTGGCCGCGGCGGTACGGCGGCTTTCGCGTCTGTGCTGATATTCGGGATAAGCATGGTGCTGCTCTACTCCACGAGCTCGATATATCACTGCTGCTGTGCTGTGGGAGCGCGGGCCGCGCGTTTCATGCAAAGGCTCGACCATATAGCGATATTCCTCCTTATCGCCGGTACCTACACGCCTATATGCGTCGTCGCCCTCGGCTATCCGCTCGGCTACGTGATGCTTTCGCTCGTCTGGGGCGTCGCCGCGGCGGGGCTCATAATGAAGATTTTCTGGATGCGCGCCCCGCTCTGGCTCTCCTGCGCGCTTTACGTCGCGATGGGATGGATAGCCGCGTTTTTCGTCGTGCCGATAGCGCGCGCCCTGACGGCGTCGGAGATGGCGTGGCTCATAGCCGGCGGCTTGCTTTACACGACCGGCGCGTTCATATTCGGGTTCGAACGTCCGCGGCTGAGAATTTCCTGGTTCGGCTCCCACGAGCTCTTCCACCTATTCGTGATCGGCGGTTCGCTCTGCCACTATATAACGGTCGCGAAGTGCTTCGCCTAAAGCGCCGCCGCGGCGCGCGACGCATAATATATCCGTAGGCGCAGAGGCCGTTGTTTTCATATCGGCTTATAGGACGATAGAAATTCGTATATAATTATAAAAAATCATGAACTATGCAAAAGCGCGGCTGG
Organism: Synergistes jonesii; assembly: GCF_000712295.1. NCBI lineage: Bacteria > Thermotogati > Synergistota > Synergistia > Synergistales > Synergistaceae > Synergistes > Synergistes jonesii. The sequence continues at coordinate 9,666 of NZ_JMKI01000030.1, forward strand.
AGGTGACAAGGTTGTTCCTGAGTGAGGGCGAAATAATTAAGAGGCTGCTGCTTGCGGCGTTCTTTGGAATTCTCTTCGGCTTAGAGCGAAGGCGCAGGCATAAGCCCGTCGGCGCGCGCACGCACGTGCTTATCGCGGTCGCGGCCGCGACGATTTCGATGATATCCTCCTACGGCTTCAACGAAGCGTCTACGCTGGCTGTGCAGACGCTCAACTTCAGGAGCGATCCGGCTAGGCTCATGGTCGGCATGCTGACCGGCATAGGCTTCATAGGCGCCGGCATTATATACAAGGGGCCGCAAGGCGACATAAAGGGGATAACGACCGCCGCCGAAGTCTATCTTATGACGGTGCTCGGCATAGGCGCGGGGCTCGGCCTCCTGCGCCTCACAATAATATCCGGCTTAATCGGCTATGCCGCGCTGGCCTGCTCCCAAGAGACGTTCCGCGAGATCCGCGCGAGGATGCGCTGGGAGAGGATGCGGAAGCGCAGACGAAAGTAACCGGTCTCGCAGAAAAAAGCGGGGCAAAAAAACAATCTAAACGGGAGGCAGAAAGATGAAGATAGCGGCGTTCAAAGTTGAAGAGTGGATGAATCAAAACGAGACGAAAGCGAAATATAACATCGCCGAGACCTGCGTCGACTCGGTGACGCTCGACGAGCTCTTCCGCCTGGCCGGGCGCGACAGGAGGGCGTTTTTCGACGATTTCTCCCAGCGCCGCCTGACATACGGCGAGATATTCGGCGCCGCGGCTCTGAAGGGGGAGATAGCGAAGCTTTACGCTTCCATATCGCCGGACGACGTCGTCACGACACACGGCGCTTCGGGGGCGAACCACCTCGCGCTGTATTCCCTCGTCGAGCCGGGCGACGCGGTAATCTCAGTTATGCCGACCTATCAGCAGCTGTATTCGATTCCCGAGTCCTACGGCGCGCAGCTGCGCGTGCTGAAGCTGAAGAGGGAGGAAAATTTCCAGCCGGATCTCGAACGCCTGCGCTCGCTCGTCAATAAGAGGACGAAGCTCATATGCATCAACAATCCGAACAACCCGACCGGCGCGCTGATGCCCGAAGAGACGCTGCGCGCGATAGTCGAGATCGCCCGTTCGGCGGACGCCTACGTCCTGTGCGACGAAGTCTACAGATTCCTTACTCAGGAGGAGCTCTATCAGCCTTCGATAGCGGACCTTTACGAAAAGGGGATCTCGATCGGCAGCGTGTCGAAGGTCTTCTCGCTCGCGGGGCTGCGCCTCGGCTGGATAGCGACGAGAAGCGCCGAAGCGATGCACGAAGTTCTGCTGCACCGCGACTACGACACGATAAGCTGCGGCGTGATAGATGAAGCGCTCGCCACGGTCGCGCTGCAGGCGAAGGAGGCTTTATTAGCGCGCAATAAGAGGATCGTGCGCGAAAATCTCGCGCTGCTCGACGAATGGGTCGCCAAGGAGCGGCGCTTCTCCTATGTGAAGCCTCAATGCGGCACGACGGCTCTGCTCTACTGCGAAGCCGACATTCCCTCCGAGGAATTCTGCTCGCGCCTCCTCGCCGAGACGGGCGCCTTCCTGACGCCCGGCTCGTGCTTCGACGAGGAGCACTGCTTCCGCATCGGCTACGCCTGCAATAAAGCGGAACTCGAAGCGGGGCTCGCCAAGCTCAGCGAATTCACTAAAAAGCTTTAGACGCGCCTCCGCGCCGGGATCGAAGCACGTCGGAATGGAAGCAAGAAAACTCTGTATAATCGGAAACGCGCGCACCCAGCAGAAGAACCCGATAACGGCGCGCTTCTCGCACTTTTTTATCGTATTCATCGTCGAGGCCGAGAGCGGCAGGATATTGGACCTCGACGTCACGGTGATGCTTAAGGCGACGGGAGATTTTATAAAGGAGCTCTTCATCGGGCGCTCGCTCGCCGACGTAGACAAAGAGCTTATAGAAGCGATACGCACGACTTATCTCGCGTCGTCGCAGAAAGCGCTTCAGATGGCCTACATGGAGGCCGTCAAAAAGTACCGGACGTGGCGCAGCGAACACGGCGTGGGAAAGTTCGAATGAAAACCGTCCGTGCAAACGCGCCCTTGAACGTTGCGTCGCCGTCTGGGCTGTCTCCGCAGCTTCAAGGCCTATGGTGAAGCCCGGCCGTCGGCCTCGCCGACAGGCAGCGCCCTTTATTTGCGACGCTGGCCTATCAAGGCTTACTCTCAAGGGCCTTTGCGTTTATCTTCCTGCCCGAATCTAAGAGCTTTTGATTTCGTTATCGGACTTTTTCAGCGGCGGCTGCAGCAGCTTATAAAGCTCCGGCCTGCGCATAGCGAACGCCTTTATAAAATTTCGCGCGTCCGTCGCCTCATCCGGCTCGATATCTACGAAAGCGCCCTCCTCGCCGGCGCTTCCCTCGTAAAGCGCGCGCCCCCACGGGTCTATCACCGCGGAATGTCCTCCGAAGGCCTCGGAGTTCGTCACGCCGACCCTGTTGCAGGCCGCGACGAACATCATATTCTCGATCGCACGCGCGCGAAGAAGCGTCTTCCAGTGATCGATTCGCGATGACGGCCACTCTGCTGAAATAATGCAGAGCTGCGCTCCGGCGAGTGCGCCCATGCGCAGCCACTCGCAGAATCGCAAGTCATAGCAGATCGCGAGGCTGATCTTTACGCCGCCGAACTCGAACACGCAGAGCTCGCTCCCCGCGCTCAGATACCTATCTTCATCCATCATCGGCACAAGGTGCGCCTTGTCGTAATGCGCGACAAGACGCCCGTCTGGCGAAACGACGAGGGCGCGGTTCACCGCGCCGCGCTCCGTAAGGGCGAGCACCGAGCCGCCGGCGAAGCAGACATTATACTTTTGCGCGAGTCCGCCGAGAAACTCCGCCGCCTCGCGCGCCTCCATGTCGCCGTACTTCTCCGCCCTGCTTATCACGTAGCCTACGTCGAAAATCTCCGGCAGCACTACGATGGTCTCCAACTCCGACGGCCTGTGATGCCTTTTCATCCACCCCGACACCGCGCGGAAATTCGCCGCGCGATCCCCCAGCTTCACATCGATCTGCGCTATACCTATACGAAGCATAAAATCACACCTCTATCAGAATTCAACATCCGCTCGGACAATGCAGCCGAAGCAAGAGCTGTTCTTCGCTCCGAGCCCGCACTCCAGCGCGACGGAAAGCAGGCCGTTCGGCCCGGTTACTTTGAAAGTACCGCTCCAGCCCTTTATCGGAAAAGTTTTTCCCCTGTCGTACATCGATACCTGTTCCCGCACCTCGCCTAACGGAGTAATTTCCACCCTGCCCTCGGGTATCTCGGCACCTGGATAGAGCGCGCGGAATTTTTTTATCAGATTGTTATGAACAGATTCCGAGAATTCTTTTTGATAAGGCGTCAGGTATACAGTATATTTCCTTCCGTCTTCCCTCTGCGACGCAATGTAGCATGTAATAGGGGAAAGGGTTTTTACCGTCATTTCCTCCCCATCTGCCGACATTTCCGCCGCTTTTATCTCTTCACAATAAACAAGGTTATTTCCTATCCTGATTTCTCTGCTTGCAAGCGCTCCGCAGGCGACGCCGTCGAGGGTCTCTGCGACCGGAGTGGAGACGACGATGCTGATAGGCAGAGCAAATTCTATTGAATCGGCTCCGATTTTAGGCGCCGTTTTAGAGCTGGGCCAGCCTATCGCAAAGAGCTTAAGCGGATGCCCGTCCACCACATACCCCTGATCGTGGAGGAAATCCCCCCATTCGGCGGGAAGCAGGCGGTAGACCATCGACTGGAAAAGATGCAGATTGGCGCGCGGCAGCTTTAAAACATTTGCCTCGTTGGAATTTATAGACAGCAAAATATGCAAGACGATCCCTCCGTCCCCACGCCGAAAATTCCCATCTGATTTCAGAGTAACATGATAACGGGGTTTTGGGAATATTTAGGTATAAATTTTCAAAAAGTACAATTGTAAAAATATATCATTTTTGTTATAGTAATATTGTAATATGTTCTCGTGAAATTTGATTCTGCTTTACTACAAGTATTTGGTTTTTGCTTTTAAAAGTAATAAATTGTCAGCATAACAGGGGTGAGAATTTTGGGATTCTTAGACGCGGTCAAAGATATTGGCAGAAGAGAAGCCGAGAAATACCAAGACGAATTTTCGGACATCGACAGCTTCGTCGAGATGCCTGCCGATAAGCTGACTCAAGAAATTCGCGTGTGGCTAAAAGTTGAGGACGTTCAGGCTGAAACGCTCAAGGTTCTTGGAATTTCTAAGATCGACATAGCGGAGTTCGGCAGCGGAAATGACGATGAAAGGATAAAACCTACCCTCCGGTAATTTTATGAGAGTATAACAAATTCTGTGTAAACTCCATAGAGAAGAAAGCAAGCCTCCTGGATTGGTGTTAAGATAAATTCAATCCAGGAGGATATTTTTATGGCAAGACAGAGAAAACTGACACCGGAAAGAAAAGCGCTTATTCAGAGTCTCCTTTCCCACTACAAACCGGAAGACGCCCAGGACGTACAGGCTATGCTGAGGGATCTTCTCGGAGATACGATCCAGCAGATGCTGGAAGCCGAGATGGATGACCATCTCGGTTACAGCAAATATGACTACAAGAACAAGCATACAGATGACAGCCGCAACGGCTACAGCCCTAAAACAGTCACCTCTTCGGCCGGAGATATCCCGATCGACGTCCCCAGAGACCGCAAGGGTGACTTCGAACCGCAGTCAGTCAAAAAGAACCAGACCGATATCTCAAATATAGAGGATCAGGTCCTGTCCATGTATGCAAAAGGCATGACGACCCGGGATATCTCGGCTCACCTGCAGTCTATCTACGGTGTGGATGCCTCTGCTGAAATGATTTCGCGAATGACGGATCGAATTCTGCCGATTGCCAAAGAATGGCAGAACCGGCCGCTGGCCAAAAAGTATGCAGTCGTCTTTATGGACGCCGTGCATTTCAATGTGAGGCAGGACGGCCGAACCGTCAAGAAAGCCGTTTATGTTGCTATTGGGACAAGACTGGACGGGCATCGTGAAGTCCTTGGCCTGTGGGTCGGCGGAAATGAGAGCGCCAAGTACTGGGTCGGTGTCCTTAACGAGATCCGTAATCGCGGCACCGAAGATATTTTCATTATCTCCGTCGACGGCCTGACAGGCTTTGCAGATGCGATAAGCGCCGTATATCCCAAGGCCGAAGTCCAGCGCTGCATCGTCCATCAGATCCGTTACACGACAAAATTCGTCTCTTACAAGGACATTAAGGCTTTTATGAATGATTGAAGGGTGTCTATCAG